>NZ_JBVJHR010000002.1:101294-213426 GCF_055586705.1 Sphaerisporangium sp. NPDC049457
GGTGTCCGCGGGTACGACCCGCGGACACCCCCGGCTTTCCATCGCCCCCGGCCGCGACGACAGCCATGTACATAGGTGCTCTGACTCTGGACATCCTGCTCGGCGACGTTCACTCGCTGAAGCAGAAGCGCTCAGTGGTGCGTCCTCTCATCGCCGAGGTGCGCCGCCGGTTCCCGGCGGTCGCGGTGGCCGAGACCGGCCATCTCGACCTGCACCGGCGCACCGAGATCGGCGTCGCCGTGGTCTCGGCCACGGCGGTCAACTGCGGTGAGGTGCTCGAAGCCTGCGAGCGGCTCGTGGCGTTCCATCCGGAAATCGAGCTGCTGTCCGCGAGGCGGCGGCTGTACAACGAGGACGAAGATTAGAGGCCCGCGGGAAGTAGTGTTTCCCGCGGGCCGTTAAGCGATTAAAGCGACAAAGAGGGGGAGCGCGATCGTGGACGCAGCACGCGCCCGTAAACTTGCGGACCGCATTCAGCAGATCGTCGCCGAGATGCTGGAGCGCCGGATCAAGGATCCGCGCCTCGGCTTCGTGACGGTGACCGACACCCGCATCACCGCCGACCTTCGAGACGCGACGGTCTTCTACACGGTGTTCGGCTCCGAGGCCGAGCGCGCCGACACCGCCGCCGCCCTTGAGAGCGCCAAGGGGATCATCCGTGCCGAGGTGGGGCGCCAGACCGGCGTGCGGTTCACCCCGACCCTCACCTTCAGCCACGACCCGCTCCCCGACAGCGCCCGCCACCTCGACGAGCTGCTCGCCGAGGCCAAGGCCCGCGACGAGGAGATCGCCGAGCGGGCGCGCAACGCCGTGCACGCCGGCGAGCCCGACCCCTACCGCAAGCCGGGCGACGAGAGCCCCGACGGCCAGGAGCCGCCAGGGGGGTTGGAGACCGAGTCGCACGACCGGGCGGGACGTTCCGCACAGTGACCCCCACCACCCCCACCGAGCCTCCCGCGCTCGCCGTGCACGAGGACGACTGGCGCCGCGCCGTCCGGCTCGTCCAGGACGCGCGGGAGGTGGCGCTGGTGTGCCACGTGGCGCCCGACGGCGACGCCCTGGGGTCCATGCTCGGCTTCGGCATGGCGCTGCGGCGGGCCGGCAAGCACGTCGCGGCCTCCTTCGGCGACCGCCGGTTCGCCGTGCCCCGCCTGCTGCGCTTCCTGCCCGGCCAAGATCTGCTGGTCGAGCCGGCGTCCTACCCCGCCGAGCCCGACCTGATGATCAGCTTCGACGTGCCGACGATCGACCGTCTCGGCCTGCTCGCCCCCCACGCGGGCAAGGCCACCGAGCTGATCGTCATCGACCACCACCCCTCCAACACCGGGTTCGGCAGCGTCCCCATCGTCGACCCCCACGCCGCGTCGACGTCCATGCTGGTGGAGGCGCTGATGGCCCGGCTCGGCTACGAGGTCGACCGCGACATCGCCACCTGCCTGTACACCGGCCTGGTCACCGACACCGGCTCGTTCAAGCACTCTTCGACCACGCCGGCGGTGCACGAGATGGCGGCGCGGCTGGTGGCGACCGGCCTGCGCACCGACGAGATCGCCCGCGAGCTGTGGGACCGCTCCCCGTTCTGCTACCTGAAGCTTCTCGGCACGGTTCTCGGCCGCGTCCGGCTCGACCAGGAGGCCGCCGGCGGCGCGGGCGTGGTGTGGACGTACGTGTCCCACGCCGACCGCGCGGCGCACTGCCTGCCGTACGAGGAGGTCGAGGGCATCATCGACGTCATCCGCCGCACCGACGAGCCGGACGTCGCGGTCGTGCTCAAGGAGGACGACGACGGGGCGTGGCAGGTCTCCACCCGGTCCAAGGGGCGGGTCGACGTCGGCCGGGCCTGCACGGCCATGGGCGGCGGCGGGCACGTGCGCGCGGCGGGCTTCACCTCCCACGACACTCCCGAGGTGACCGTCGCCAAGTTCTGCGCCCTCCTCGGCCCGCCGTGCTGAGCGGCGCCTTTCCCGTCCACCCGCAGACCAGACTTCGAGGATGTGCCGATGAGTACGGCCGGCAGTGAGCCGAGCGCCCCGGCGGACAGCGATCGCGGCACCGCCACGAACGGCGAGCCCGGCGCCGGGACGAACGGCGAGCCGAGCGTCGAGGACGCCCCCGGGCAGGGAACCCGGGCCGGAGGCGGGACGCGGGTGAGGCGTCCGGCGCCGCCCAGCGGGCTGATCATCGTGGACAAGCCGTCCGGCTGGACCTCCCACGACGTCGTCGGCAAGCTGCGGCGCCTGGCCGGCACCCGCCGCGTCGGCCACGCCGGCACCCTGGACCCGATGGCGACCGGGGTGCTGGTCGTGGGCGTCGAGAAGGCCACCCGGCTGCTCGGCCACCTGGCGCTCACCGTGAAGGGCTACGACGCCACGATCCGCCTCGGGGTCACCACCAACACCGACGACGCCGAGGGCGAGATCCTCGCCGAGGTGCCGGCGGGCCAGGTGGGCGACGAGGCCGTTCGCGCGGGCGTGGCCGCGCTCACCGGCCGCATCGAGCAGGTCCCCCCGCAGGTCAGCGCCATCAAGGTGAACGGCGAGCGCGCCTACAAGCGGGCCAGGGCCGGCGAGGAGGTCGAGCTGCGGGCCCGGCCGGTCACCGTGCACGCCTTCGAGGTCACCGCCGTGCGCCGCGACGGCGACGCGGTCGAGGTGGACGCCTCGGTGAGCTGCTCCAGCGGCACCTACATCCGCTCGCTGGCCCGCGACCTCGGCGCCGCGCTCGGCGTCGGCGGCCACCTGACCCGCCTGCGCCGCACCCGCGTCGGCCCGTACGACCTGTCGGCGGCGCGCACCATCGACGAGCTCGCGCAGGACTGCGCGATCCTGCCGATGGCCGAGGCGGTGGCGGCGGCGTTCCCCCGCATGGACGTCTCGGCGGAGGACGCCAAGCTGATCGGCCACGGCGGACGGCTGGCCTCGGCCGGCCTGGGAAGCGGTCCCATCGGCGTCTTCGGCCCCGACGGCGCCCTCCTCGCCCTCGTCGAGGAGCGCGGCCGCTCGGTCAAGCCCCTGGCCGTCTTCGTCCCCTGAGGCGCCCCCTTGACGCCCGGCCTCCCCGACCCCACATGTGCGCCCGCGGGCACCCCGTGGCGCCCGGGTTCGCGGCCGCCCGCGGCGGCCGGGGCCGGGGCCCGCGCCCGGCGGGCCCGTCGCTGGGCTACCCTCGTCCCCGTACGGGGAAAAGGCCGCCGCATGGCAGGCTTGGATGAGCGCGACCATCACCACAAGGAGCGAGGTCGAGGTGCAGGGCTGGCACGGACTCGACGACGTGCCCACTGACTGGGGCAGGTCCGTCGTCACGATCGGGGTGTTCGACGGTGTGCACCAAGGTCATCAGCGCATGGTCGAACGCGCCGTCGCGATGGCGGCCGACCTGGGGGTGGCCTCCGTGGCGATCACCTTCGACCCCCATCCGGACGAGGTGGTCAGGCCGGGCGCCCACCCTCCCAAGCTGACCACGGCGCGGCACCGCATCGAGCTGCTCGGCGCGCTGGGCGTGGACGCCGTCTGCGTGCTGCCGTTCACGCTGGAGTTCTCCCAGATGACCCCGGACGAGTTCGTCCAGGCGGTCCTGGTCGACCGGCTGCACGCCGCCGGGGTCGTGGTGGGGGAGAACTTCCGGTTCGGCCACAAGGCGGCGGGCGACGTCGAGACCCTGCGCCAGCTCGGCGAGAAGTACGACTTCGTGGCCGAGGGGGTCCCGCTGGTGAGCAACGGTGAGGCCATCTCGTCGAGCATGATCCGCGAGCTGCTCGCGGCGGGCGACGTCGAGGGCGCCGCGACGGCGCTCGGCCGCCCGCACCGCGTCGAGGGCGTCGTCGTCCGCGGCCACCAGCGGGGCAGGGCGCTGCTCGGCTTCCCGACGGCGAACGTCGAGTCGCCGGCGTTCAGCGCCATCCCGGCCGACGGGGTCTACGCGGGCTGGCTCCAGTGCACCCAGTCGCCCTCCCCCTACGAGGGCGAGCGGTGGCCCGCGGCGATCTCCATCGGCACCAACCCGACGTTCGAGGGCGTCGAGCGCACCGTCGAGGCGTACGCGCTCGACCGCGACGACCTCGACCTGTACGGGGCGCACGTCGTGGTCGACTTCACCGACCGCCTGCGCGACACGCTGAAGTTCGACTCCATCGAGGCGCTCATCGTCCAGATGCGCCACGACGTCGACGAGGCCCGCCGCCTGCTGGCCGGAGCCTGACCCCGCGCGCGAGGCCCGTCGGCGCATTGAGCGCGCCGGCCTCGCGGCGATGGTAACCTGACGTGTCGGTTCGGTATCGGCTTCGCGCTGCCGCCGACCTGTTACGGCGACTGTAGGCACACACGGTCGTGCGTAGTCCACCATCTGATGTGTGCCCGTAGACAGTTGAAGGAGAGCCGTGTCGCTCGACACCGCCGCCAAGAAGCAGATCATCGACGAGTACGGGACCGGAGACGGTGACACCGGATCCCCCGAGGTGCAGATCGCGCTGCTCAGCAAGCGCATCAGCGAGCTCACCGAGCACCTCAAGACCCACAAGCACGACCACCACAGCCGCCGAGGGCTGCTGCTGCTGGTCGGCCGCCGCCGCCGCCTGCTCAAGTACCTCATGAGCAAGGACATCACGCGCTACCGCACCCTGATCGAGCGGCTCGGCCTGCGCCGATAGTCTGGGAGGGAGCGGCTCGGCGCCGCTCCCTCTCTCATATCAGGGCAAAGGCCGCCTGATATGGAGAAACGGGTCGGCGCGTCCCGCGCGACGCGCGCCGTTTCCGAGCACACTGGCCTGACAGACAACTGAACAGCCGAGAAAGTGCCCCGCGTCCGCACAGCACAGCAACGCGCGTCCCGTGACGCCTGCGGGCCGGTCCTCGGTAGTGGCTTCCGGATGCCGACGGCGAGTACGCCGCGCAGTCCGGGTGCTTCGATCGAAGACCGGCGCTGCACATGACGGGGAGCCGGCATAACGGAGCCGGGCACGAGCCCGCCGATCGCGACGAGTACCCGGTCGGCCGGTGAGTGCCCGAGCAGTGCGACAACAGCACGGACGCGGGCGACCGAAGAGGAGGTCCCCCGTGGAGGGTGTCCACAGCACGGAAGCCGTGATCGACAACGGCTCTTTCGGCACGCGTACCATCCGGTTCGAAACCGGACGGCTCGCGCGCCAGGCGGCCGGAAGCGCCGTCGTCTACCTCGACGACGACACGATGGTCCTGTCCGCCACCACCGCGTCCAAGCATCCCAAGGAGAGCCTGGACTTCTTCCCGCTCACCGTCGACGTCGAGGAGCGGATGTACGCGGCGGGCCGCATCCCCGGCTCGTTCTTCCGGCGTGAGGGCCGGCCGTCCGAGGACGCCATCCTCACCTGCCGCCTGATCGACCGCCCGCTGCGCCCGTCCTTCGTCAAGGGCCTGCGCAACGAGGTGCAGGTCGTCGCGACGATCATGGCGCTGAACCCCGACCACCTGTACGACGTGGTGGCGATCAACGCGGCCAGCCTGTCCACCCAGCTCGCCGGGCTGCCGTTCTCCGGCCCGATCGGCGGCGTGCGCGTCGCGCTGATCAACGGCCAGTGGGTGGCGTTCCCGACCCACTCCGAGCTGGAGGGCGCGACCTTCGACATGGTCGTGGCCGGCCGGGTGCTGCCCGACGGCGACGTCGCGATCATGATGGTCGAGGCCGAGTCCACCCGCGACACCCTCAAGCTCGTCGGCGACGGCGCCGTCGCGCCGACCGAGGAGACCGTCGCCGAGGGCCTTGAGGCCGCCAAGCCGTTCATCAAGGTGCTCTGCGAGGCGCAGGCCAAGATCGCTCAGGTCGCCGCCAAGGAGACCGCGCAGTTCCCGATCTTCTTGGACTACCAGGAGGACGCCTACGAGGCCGTCACCGGGGCCGTGAAGAGCGAGCTCGCCTCGGCGCTGACGATCGCCGGCAAGAAGGAGCGCGAGACCGAGCTCGACCGGGTCAAGGCCCTCGCGCTGGAGAAGGTCGGCCCCGACTTCGAGGGGCGCGAGAAGGAGATCTCCGCGGCGTTCCGCTCGCTGACCAAGAAGCTCATGCGCGAGCGGGTCATCAGCGAGGGCGTCCGCATCGACGGCCGGGGCACCAAGGACATCCGCCAGCTCAGCGCCGAGGTCCACGTGGTCCCGCGGGTCCACGGCTCGGCCCTGTTCGAGCGCGGCGAGACCCAGATCCTGGGCATCACCACGCTGAACATGCTGCGCATGGAGCAGATGATCGACACGCTCAACCCCGAGCGCACCAAGCGGTACATGCACAACTACAACTTCCCGCCCTACTCCACCGGTGAGACCGGCCGCGTGGGCTCGCCCAAGCGCCGCGAGATCGGCCACGGCGCGCTCGCCGAGCGGGCGCTGCTGCCGGTGCTGCCCACCCGCGAGGAGTTCCCGTACGCCATCCGGCAGGTGTCGGAGGCGCTCGGCTCCAACGGGTCGACCAGCATGGGCTCGGTCTGCGCCTCCACCATGGCGCTGCTGGACGCCGGCGTCCCGCTGAAGGAGATGGTCGCGGGCATCGCCATGGGTCTCATCGGCGAGGGCGACCAGTTCGTCACGCTGACCGACATCCTCGGCGCCGAGGACGCCATGGGCGACATGGACTTCAAGGTCGCCGGCACGCGTGAGCTCATCACCGCCCTGCAGCTCGACACCAAGCTCGACGGCATCCCCGCCTCGGTGCTGGCCGGCGCGCTCAAGCAGGCCAGGGCGGCGCGGCTGGCGATCCTCGACGTGATGCAAGAGGCGATCGACTCCCCGGCGGAGATGAACCCGACCGCGCCGCGCATCATCACCATCAAGGTCCCGGTCGACAAGATCGGCGAGGTCATCGGCCCGAAGGGCAAGATGATCAACCAGATCCAGGACGACACCGGCGCCGAGATCACCATCGAGGACGACGGCACGATCTACATCGGGGCGACCGACGGCCCGTCGGCCGAGGCGGCGCGCACGACGATCAACTCGATCGCCAACCCGCACATGCCCGAGATCGGCGAGCGCTACCTGGGCACGGTCGTCAAGATCGCCGCCTTCGGCGCGTTCATCAGCCTGCTGCCCGGCAAGGACGGCCTGCTGCACGTCTCCCAGATCCGCAAGCTGCACGGCGGCAAGCGCATCGAGAACGTCGAGGACGTCATGAACGTCGGCGACAAGATCCAGGTGGAGATCGCCGAGATCGACTCGCGCGGCAAGCTGTCGCTGGTGCCCGTCGAGGTCATCGAGAAGGAGGCCGCGGCCAAGGTCGAGAGCGGCGGCGACGCCGAGGACGCTCCTCAGGCCGACGCCGAGCCGCGCGAGGAGCGTGCGGAGCGCGGCGAGCGGTCCGAGCGCTCCGGCGACCGGCCGCGCCGTTCCCGCACCCGAGGCGGACGGGACGACCGCAACTCGTGACGACCACCACTGTGCACCCCGGCAGGGACGGCGCCGGGGTCGTGCGGCGCACCGTCCTCCCAGGTGGGCTCCGGGTGGTGACCGAGACCATGCCGACCGTGCGTTCCGTCGCGGTCGGCATGTGGGTCGGCGTCGGCTCGCGCGACGAGGCCCCCGAGCACACGGGGGCCACCCACTTCCTCGAGCACCTGCTGTTCAAGGGCACCCCCACGCGTGACGCGCTGGAGATCTCCGCCGCCATCGAGGGCATCGGCGGCGAGATCAACGCGTTCACCGCCAAGGAGTACACCTGCTACTACGCGCGGGTGCTCGACGAGGACCTCCCGCTGGCCATCGACGTGCTGGCCGACGTGGTCACCTCCTCCCTGGTCACCGCCGAGGACGTCGAGTCCGAGCGCGGGGTGATCCTGGAGGAGATCGCCATGCACGACGACGACCCGTCGGACGTCGTGCACGAGCAGTTCTCCGCGGAGCTGTACGGCGACACCCCGATCGGCCGGCCCATCCTCGGTTCGGTCGAGTCGATCAACGAGCTGTCGCGCGACCGCATCGCCGAGTACTACCAGAGCTACTACCTGCCCCCGCACACCGTCGTCTCGGTGTGCGGCAACGTCACCCACGAGCGGGTGGTCGAACTGGTGGCCGCGGCCTACCAGCGGGCGGGCGCGCTGGGCGGCTCCGCCGAGCCGGTACCGCCGCGCCTGACCGGCCCGGGGGCCGCGCCGCGCGCGGGCGTCCGGGTGGTCGACCGGCCGACCGAGCAGGCCAACCTGGTGCTCGGCACCACGGCCTACTCCCGCACCGACGACCGCCGCTTCGCCCTGGGCGTCCTCAACGCCGCCCTCGGCGGTGGCATGTCGTCGCGGCTGTTCCAGGAGATCCGCGAGAAGCGGGGCCTGGCCTACTCGGCGTACAGCTACACGGCCCAGTACGCCGACACCGGCCAGTTCGGCATCTACGTCGGCTGCCTGCCCGGCAAGATCGACGACGTGCTGAAGATCTGCCGCGAGGAGATCACCCGGGTGGTCGCCGACGGCATCACCGAGGAGGAGATCCAGCGCGGCAAGGGCCAGATGCGCGGCGGCCTCGTCCTCGGCCTGGAGGACACCGGCTCGCGCATGTCGCGCATCGGCAAGAGCGAGCTGGTGTACGACACGCTGATGCCGGTGGACGAGGTGCTGGCCCGCATCGAGGCCGTCACCCCCGACCAGATCGACGCGGTGGCCAAGGAGATCCTGACCCAGCCGCTGGCCCTCGCCGTCATCGGCCCCTACGGCGACAAGGACTTCACCTCCTTCATCGCCTAGCACCGGCCACACGAGGATGCCCCGCCCGCACACCGCGGACGGGGCATCCTCGTCATTGCTCAGCGAGGTTGGCGCTACGCTTGGGGGTCGTGATCAGGGTTGGGGTTCTGGGCGCCCGCGGGCGCGTCGGTGTGGAAGTCTGCAAGGCCGTGCACGCGGCCGACGACATGGAGCTCGTCGCCGCCGTCGACGCCGGCGACGACATAGAGGCACTCTCGGCCGCTGAGGTGGTCGTCGACTTCACCCATCCCGACGTGGTCATGGGCAATCTCAAGTGGTGCGTCGAGCACGGCGTCCACCCGGTCGTCGGCACGACCGGCTTCGACGCCGCCCGCCTGGCGACCGTCCAAGGCTGGCTCGACGCCAACCCCGGCGTCAACGCCCTGATCGCTCCCAACTTCGGCATCGCCGCCGTGCTGATGATGCACTTCGCCCAGCAGGCCGCGCGCTACTTCGAATCCGTCGAGATCGTCGAGCTGCACCACCCCAACAAGGCCGACGCCCCCTCCGGCACCGCCCGGCGCACGGCCGAGCTGGTCGCCGCCGCCCGGCGCGAGGCGGGTCTGGACGCCATGCCGGACGCCACGACCGCCGAGCTTCCCGGCGCGCGCGGGGCCGACGTCGACGGGGTGCGGGTGCACGGGGTCCGGCTGGCGGGCCTGATCGCCCACCAGGAGGTCCTGCTCGGTGGCGACGGCGAGATCCTGACGATCCGCCACGACACCATGAACCGCTCGTCGTTCACCCCGGGCGTCCTGCTCGGCGTGCGCCGCGTCCGCGAGCTGCCGGGCCTCACCGTCGGCCTGGAGCATCTGCTCGACCTCTGAGACCGGCCTGCGTGGCCCTCCAGGCGGCCCACAGGGGCATTTGTCCCTTGAGTGATGAATGACGGCCCATGGCGGGCCATACGCCGTTGAGAGGGCTTACAGCGCGAGCCCGATCGTGAACAGCAGGCCGAAGGCCAGCTGGAGGCGCCCGGTCTGCTGCAGCGTGGTGATCAGCGCCGGCCCCGTCGCGCCGCCGCGCACCGCCCGCGCCGGTCCGAGCGCGAGCGGCAGCGCCAGCACCGTCAGCGCCGCGTACGGGCGCACGAACGCCAGGGCGAGCGCGATGACGAACGGCAGCAGCAGGCAGCCGACGTACAGGACGCGGGTGCGCGCGTCGCCGAGCACGACGGCGAGTGTGCGCTTGCCGGCCGGGCCGTCGGTGGCGATGTCGCGCAGGTTGTTCACCACCAGCAGCGCGCACGCGAGCAGCCCCACCGGCACGGCCGCCGCGACCGCCGGCCACGGCAGGTCCTCCAGCTGCACGTACGTCGTGCCGGCGACCGCCACCAGGCCGAAGAAGACGAACACCGAGATCTCGCCGAACGCCCGGTAGCCGTACGGGCGCGAGCCGCCGGTGTAGAACCACGCGGCGGCGATCGCCAGCGCCCCGACGGCGAGCAGCCACCAGGCGCCGGTCGCCACGACGAGCACCAGGCCGGCGACGGCCGCCGTCAGGAAGCATCCGAGCGCGGCGAGCAGCACCGACCGCGGCGCGGCGACGCGGGAGCCGACGAGCCGGAGCGGGCCGACGCGCCGCTCGTCGGTGCCGCGCACACCGTCGCTGTAGTCGTTGGCGTAGTTGACGCCCACCTGGAGGATCAGGGCGACGAACAGGGCCACCAGGGCCCGCCACCAGACCGCTCCACCGTAGGAGATCGCCACGCCCGTGCCGACGGCGACGGGGACCACCGCCGCGGGGAGGGTGCGGGGCCGTGCCCCCGCGAGCCACTGAGCGGGTGTCGCCAACGTCGCCTCTTCCACGAATCCGGTCCTGCGCGGCTCCGGCGGTACACGGTGGTACACGCTCGGCTCGGACGCCCAGGAAATTGCCTATGCAGGGTAAGTCATGACCGCCCCATGACCCGACCCGGGGCCACCGGCCGGACACGCACCGCGCGCCGGCCGACGCCGGTATCAGGCAGATGTCCATGTCCGCTCTGCGCCGGTGCCGGGCCGGCGTCCGAAGGCAGTGGACTTCGGTGGTCGAGCCGCTGCCCGCGAACGGCCGGCGCCCTGTGGACGCCCGGCGCCTGAGGTCAGCCGGCCGGAGGCGGGGTGATGTCGGTGGTCAGGCGGATCATGCGCACGGCGCGGTCCATGTCAAGGATGCGCTCGGCGTCGTCCGGACCCCAGCCCGCCGAGGTGAGGAAGTCGACCATCGCCTTGTCCTCGGCGAAGACCCAGGTGACGACCGTGGCGAAGCCGTCCTCGCGGAGATGGTCCACGGTGGCGTTCAGCAGCCTGCTGCCGTGCCCGCGGCGGGTGTGGCCGGGGTCGACGAGCAGCGTGAGCAGTTCGGCGGTGGTCTCGGCGTCGAGGTCGTCATCGTCGGCGGGCGCGTGGGAGGCCAGCCCCACCACGCGCTGGACCCCCGGCTCGCCGTGCCCCTCGGCCAGCGACGTCAGCGGGTCCGCCATGGAGGTCGCCGGGTCGTCGCTCTCGACGGCGACCAGGAGACGGTGGTGCGGCGAGGGAGGCGTCGCGATGGCCTGCTCCCATTGGCGGCTCCAGACCTCCCGCGCGGACGGGTCGGTCATCTGCTCCAGCGGCCCCTCGGGCAGGACGTCGCGGTAGGCGGCCTTCCACGCCCGGATCTGGGTGGCCGTCACCGCCGGGACGTCCTCGCGCCGTGCCGCGCGCACCCCCACGTCAGCCATCTGGCCGCCCCCTTCCGCTGTGGTCCCCAACACCGTATCGGGACCCGCGTCCGCCGCTGACCCACAGGCACCCTCTGACGACGCGACGTCCCAGAACCGCGAGCCGCCCCAGGCTTCAGGAAGGAGCAGCAGGGGCTCAGGAAGGGGCGGCCGGGGCTCAGGAGGGGAGTGGGACGTGCCGGCGGCGCCTGGCCCGGTAGGCGCGGGTCTTGGTGCGGTTGCCGCAGACGCGCATCGAGCACCACGACCGCGACCGGTTCTTGGAGGAGTCGATGAACGCCCACTGGCAGGAGTCCTCCGCGCAGACCTTCAGGCGCGGCCAGACGCCCTCGGCGTGGGCGGCAAGGATGGCCGCGGCGAGCAGGCCGACTCCCCTGGCAGCGCCGGTGCCGAACGGCTCTGGGACGGGTGTGCGCCCCGCCATCAGCCTGACCCGCAACGGCAGCGCGGCCAGGGCTGCGTCCAACTCGGTGGCCGTGCCCGCCGGGCCGGAGGTCCCGTCCACCGTGGCGGACCTCTGGCGCAGCGCCGAGCGCAGCCCTTCACGGAGGTTGATCGCCAGAGCCCAGTCGTCGTCCACCGCGCGGTCGGTCGCGGAGATCAGCTCGCGTTCGCGCAGCCAGACGGCGAGTTCGGCGGGAGAGGCCAGCTCGTCCGTGTCCCCTTCGACGTCGTAGGTGTTCACGAAGTCGCGGAGCAGCTCCGCCGGCCCGTCCATGTCACCACTGTAGGGCAGTCGGGGGTTCGCGTCGCGGTCGTCGGCCTCAGCCCGGCCCCGGTCCGAGCTGGGCCTCCAGGGCCGCGCCGAGGCGGCGTGCGCCCTCGGCGAGCTCGGCGACATGGGTCGCGGCGATGTGCGTGACGCGGATGTGGGGCGCGGGCGGTTCGGCGGGGTGGTAGATCGCACCCGGGCTGACCAGGACGCCGGCGCGCTGGGCCCCCTCCACCAGCGCGGTCTCGTCGACCTCGCCAGGGAGTCGCACCCACACGTGCAGCCCGCCCACGGGCATGAACGGCACCCGCCCGGCGGGCAGGTGGCGGGCCAGGGCGGCCGCGAGCGCGTCCCGTCGGGCCGCGAGCTCGGCCGTCACCGTGGCGCGGTGGCGCCGCCAGGCCGGCGAGCCCAGGAACTCCAGCGCGGTCTCCTGCAGAGGGCGGGCGACGAAGAACGACTCCACGAGCTGGACCGCCCGCAGCCGCCGCGCCGCGGGACCCCTGGCGATCACCCCGGCCACCCGCATGCTCGGTGCGGTGATCTTGCTGAGCGAGTTGACGTGGACGACGGTGCCATGGGTGTCCAGGCTGACCATTGACGGCGGGACGGGGCCCGTCGCCAGGTAGCGCGCGTAGTCGTCCTCCACCACGAACGCCCCGGCCGCCCTGGCCACGGCGAGGACCTGTTCGCGGCGCCCGGCCGACAGCGTGACGCCGGTGGGGTTCTGCAGGGTGGGCTGGCAGTAGAAGACCCGTGCGCCGGTGACGGCGAACGCCTCGGCGAGCAGGTCGGGCCGTACGCCGTCGTGGTCCACCGGCACCGCGACCGCGCGCAGCCCGGCCGCGCGGGCGGCGGCCAGCGCCCCGGGGTAGGTCGGCGTCTCGACCAGCATCGCGGCGCCGGGGGCGGACAGCGCGCGGAACGCGTGGGTGAGCGCGGCCTGGCCGCCGCTGACGACGAGCACGTCCGCGTGCGTGACGCCGCCGCCCACCTCGGCCGCGAACCAGCGCCGCAGCTCGGCCAGGCCGTTCAGCGGCGGCAGGGCCCAGGCGTCCGGGCGGCGCACGGCGCGGGAGGCGGCGTCGGACAGGGCCTTGGACGGGCGCAGGCCCGGGTGGAGATAGCCGCCGGCGAGCGGGATGACGCCCTCGGGCGGCGGGGTGAGCAGCCCGCCCACCGCGGAGTCGTCTGTCGACCGGTCGCCGAGGGCCACCGTCTGCCAGGAAAGGTCGGCCGCCTCACGGGTCGCCGTGGCGACAGAGGGCGCGACGAAGGCGCCGCTGCCCGGACGGGTGATCACCCTGCCTTCGGCGGCCAGTGCCGCGAGCGCCCGAGACACGGTGACCGGGCTGACGCCGTGCCGCCGCACGAGCTCCCGGCTGGACGGCAGCCGGTCGCCCGGCCGCAGCCGCGCGGCCTCCTCGCGCAGCGATGCCGCGATGCGGACGATACTGCTATCGTCATTCATGAAAGATGACAGTAGCGCTACTGTCCGCTGGACGGTAGCGGTCCCCCTCACCCGCAGATTCCGGCCCCGTCCTCGGCCCGGGGCTGCCGTCGCCCCAGTGCCCGACACCGCCGCGCACGACGCCTCCGACAGAACCCCCAGGGCGACTGCGGGGATCGGCCGTCCTGCCGGCGACTCCACGCGGGTCGGTCCCTCCGGAGGCTCCCACGCGCAGGCTGTGGGCGAGGGGCGATGGGCGGGCACGCTGCTGGCCGGGGTCGGCGTTCTCGCCTTCTCAGGGACCTTCCCCGCGACCGCTCTGGCTCTGCGGGGCTTCGACCCCTATCTGCTGGCGGTCGGGCGGGCGGCCGTGGCCGTGTTCGCGGCGGCGGCCTGCCTGCTCGCCGCCGGCGCTCCACTGCTGCCGCCCCGCGCCCACCTGCGGTCGTACGCCGCCATCGCGCTGGGCGTGGTGTTCGGCTTCCCGCTGTTCAGCGGGCTGGCGCTGGACGCAGGAGCGAGCGTCTCGCACGCGGCCGTCGTGGTCGGGCTGCTGCCGGCCGCCACCGCCGTCTTCGCCGTCCTGCGGGCGGGGGAGCGGCCTCGTCCGCTGTTCTGGGCCGCGAGCGCGGCCGGGGCCGTCGCCGTCACGGTGTTCACGGTCACCAGGGGAGGCGGGCGGCTCGCCGCCGCGGACCTGCTCATGCTCGCCGCGCTGGTGTGCGCGGCGGTCGGCTACACCGAGGGCGGACGGCTCGCGCGGCACACTCCCGGGTGGAAGGTCATCTCGTACGCCCTCGTGGTCGCGGCCCCGGTCTCCGTGCCCGTCGCCGTCGTCCTGGGGTTCACGACCGCCCACCAGGTGACGCCGGGGGCCGTGGCGGGGTTCGCCTACGTCTCGCTGGTGTCGATGTTCCTGGGCTTCATCCCGTGGTACGCGGGCCTGGCCAAGGGCGGCATCGCCCGTGCCGGGCAGACGCAGCTGCTCCAGCCGCTGCTGGCGCTCGGGCTGGCCTGGCTGCTGCTCGCCGAGACCGTGGACGCCGCCACCCTGGCCGGCGCACTCGCCGTTTTGGTCTGCGTGGCCCTCACCCAACGCACCCGCTGACCGACCCCGCGCGCCCAACCTGCGCGCCGTACGGCGGCGCCGGTTTCACCGTCCCACTCCCCGCCGACGCGGTGCCGAATGGGAGGAGTCCCCCGGAGGGAAGGCCGGATGGGCGGAGGCCTACGGCGGGATGAGGGGCTCCGCTCGCCGGGGGGTGGTACGGCTCGTGCCGGAGTTGGGGCGGGCGTCAGGGGGGTGGGGTTGGGGCGGGCGCCGGGAGGATGGTGGGTCAGGCGCCTAGGGGGACGGAGTAGACGAGGCGGAAGCGGTCGCCGGGGACGACTGTGTCGCTGGTCTCGACGGGGCGGTCGCCGGACCAGTGGGTGCGCTCGATGTGCAGGACGTGGACGCCGGTGGGCAGATCGAGCAGATCGCTCTCGATCGGCTGGGGCACGCGGGTGTGGACGCTCTCGCGGATGTCGGTGATCTTGATGCCGGCGGCGGACATGCGGGCCAGGAGGCTCTTGCGCCCGTTGGTGCCCTCCTCGGGCAGGGTGTGGACGCGGCCGAACTCGACGGGCTCGTAGGAGGTGGCGAGCTGCATCGGCTTGCCGTCGGTGCGGAACACGTAGCGCGTGCGGACGACCGGGTCGGCCGTTTCAAGCCGGAGGCGGCGGGCGATCTCGGGCCCGGCCTTGACCGGCTCGCTGCGCCAGTCCCACGTGGCGCGGCGGCCGCCGGCCTGCATGTCGGCGGCGAACGGGGCGTCGTGGTCGGTGTTGCGGCAGCGCTGCAAGGGATAGAGCACGGACTTCTCGCGGACGTAGTGGCCAGAGCCGACCCTGCCGATGATCAGGCCTTCGGCGGCGAGGACGCGCAGGGCGTGCCGGGCGGCGGTCTCGCCGACGCGGAAGCGCTGGGTGAGCTGCGCGCGAGACGGGATGGGCGCGCCGGGCGGCAGGGTGCCGTCGACTATCTGCGCCCGCAGCTCTTCGACCACACGGAGGTACACCGGGTCGTTGCCAGTCATCCGTCCAGTCCATCCCTCAGGGTGTTCGAGATCGTTTCCTTATCTTGCCGTAATCGAAGGACAACTAGGAGTAATGGACAAGACTTGGAGTCCCAACTTTACGAAACGTGATTCTACGGCGACATTGCGTTCTGTTCGACGGACGGCGGGCCGGGAGCGGTCCAGAGGACAGGCCCGCCACCTGGGCCGGTATGCGAAGAGGTGAGACGGGGGACGCCCGGAGGGCGTGGCCGGAACCCCCGCCGGCGCCGCCCGCGCGGACGATCGGAAAATTCTTCTCAGATGTGTGTAACGCCTTCGTAAGCGGGGCCGATTGCACGGATAGAGGTCGTCGATGTGTGTACCCCCGAGCACATATCGACGGCCTCTATCCATGTCCGGCGATCTCCGCCGCAACCGGGACGCACCCGGATCGGCCGCCGTGCCATCATGAACCGGGGTGGCGGGGTCCACCGTCCACGCGGATCCGGGTACCGTTCCGTCTATGGCATCGCCGACCGGAACCTCCGACGCGCCCTTCGGGCGCATGCTGACCGCGATGGTCACGCCGTTCACCGCCGACGGCGCCGTGGACACCGAAGGTGTTCAGCGCCTGGCCACCTATCTCGTCGACGAGCAACGCAACGACGGCCTCGTCGTGAGCGGCACGACGGGAGAGTCCGCCACGACCTCCGATGCCGAGAAAGACGTCATCCTGCGAGCGGTGCTGGAGGCGGTCGGCGACCGGGCCACCGTCGTGGCCGGGGCGGGCACCAACGACACCCGCCACTCGGTCGAGCTCGCCAAGGCGGCCGAGCGCGCCGGCGCCCACGGCCTGCTCCTGGTGACGCCGTACTACAACAAGCCACCCCAAGAGGGCCTGTACCGGCACTTCACCGCGGTCGCCGACGCCACCGGCCTGCCCGTCATGCTCTATGACATCCCAGGACGCACGGGCACGCCGATCGCCGCCGAGACGCTGCTGCGCCTGAGCGCCCACCCGCGCATCGCCGCCGTGAAGGACGCCAAGGGCGACCTGTTCGACGGCTCGCGGGTCATGGCCTCCACCGATCTCGTCTATTACTCGGGGGACGACGCGCTCAACCTGCCCTGGCTGTCGGTCGGCGCCGCGGGCTTCGTCAGCGTGGTCGGCCACGTGGTCGGCGCCGAGCTGGCCTCCATGATCCAGCTCTTCCAGTCCGGCCATGTCGAGGGCGCCCGTTCCGTGCACCAGCGCCTGCTGCCGGTGGTCACCGGCATCATGACCCGCACCCAGGGCGTGATCATGACGAAGGCCGCGCTCGGCCTCCTCGGCAGGCCCGTGGGCCCGGTGCGCGCGCCGCTGGTCGACGCCACCGAGCAGCAGACCGCGACCCTGCGCGAAGACCTGGTCGCGGGCGGCGTGAAGTTGTCCGACTGACATGCCGCACGCACCCGGTCCCCTGAGAATGCCGCGCGTCCTGCCGGACGCGCGAGAATTGCCTGACTTGCCCGTCGCGCGTCCATCGTGAGCGGCGGAGAAACCCACCCGGACCTATCGCCGCGCTCTGTCCGCGGCGGGGAGGAACAGAGAGTTTGAGAGAGAGATACGACGATTTCGGCACGCGACGCGCCGGACGGCTCGGCGAGGGAGCCGTCCAGGCGCGGCGGGCCGACGCACACGGGGGTAGAGCATGAGTCATCCGCATCCCGAGCTCGGGCCGCCTCCGGCACTGCCGGAGCACGGCCTGCGCATCGTCGCGCTCGGCGGGCTGGGTGAGATCGGCCGCAACATGGCGGTCTTCGAGTTCGACGGCCGGCTGCTCGTGGTCGACTGCGGCGTGCTGTTCCCAGAGCCCGACCAGCCCGGCGTGGACCTGATCCTGCCGGACTTCGAGTACATCCGCGGCCGGCTCGACGACATCGAGGCGGTCGTGCTCACCCACGCCCACGAAGACCACATCGGCGCCGTGCCGTACCTGCTGCGCGAGCGCCGCGACATCCCGCTGGTCGGCTCGCGGCTGACCCTCGGCATGATCGAGAGCAAGCTCACCGAGCACCGCATCCAGCCGGTCAAGGTCGAGGTGGCCGAGGGCCAGAGGCAGCGGTTCGGGCCGTTCGAGTGCGAGTTCTTCGCGGTCAACCACTCCATCCCCGACGCCCTCGCCGTCGCCATCAGGACGCCCGCCGGCCTCGTGCTGCACACCGGCGACTTCAAGATGGACCAGCTCCCGCTCGACGGGCGGCTGACCGACCTCGGCGGGTTCGCCAGGCTCGGCGCCGAGGGCGTCGACCTGCTGATGTCCGACTCCACCAACTCCGAGGTGCCCGGCTTCGTGCCGAGCGAGGCCACCATCGGACCGGTGATCGACGAGGTCTTCCGCAGCGCCAGCAAGCGCATCATCATGGCCTGTTTCGCCTCGCACGTGCACCGCGTGCAGCAGGTGTTCGACGCCGCCGAGCAGAACGGCCGCAAGGTCGCGCTCATCGGGCGCTCGATGGTCAGGAACATGGGCGTGGCGCGCGAGCTCGGCTACCTGCGGGTGCCGCCGGGCCTGCTGGTGGACGCCCGCGAGATCGAGGAGTGGCCGCCGGAGGACGTCGTGCTGATCTGCACGGGGTCGCAGGGCGAGCCCATGGCGGCGCTGTCGCGCATGGCCAACCGCGACCACCCCATCCGGGTCGCCGAGGGGGACACGGTCGTGCTGGCGTCCTCGCTGGTGCCCGGCAACGAGACGGCCGTCAACAAGGTCATCAACGGGCTCACCCGCTGGGGCGCCCGCGTGGTCCACAAGGGCAACGCGCTGGTGCACGTCTCCGGTCACGCCGCCGCGGGCGAGCTGCTGTACGTCCTGAACGCGACCAAGCCGTCCAACTTCATGCCCGTGCACGGAGAGTGGCGCCACCTGCGGGCCCATGCCAAGCTGGCGGCGCTCACCGGCGTGCCCGACGACCACATCGTCATCGCCGAGGACGGCGTGGCGGTCGACCTGGTCGACGGCAGGGCGCGCATCGTCGGCGCGGTGCCGTGCGGCTACGTCTACGTGGACGGCTCGTCGGTCGGCGGCATCACCGACGTGGCGCTGAAGGACCGCCGCATCCTCGGTGACGAGGGTTTCATCTCGGTGGTCGTGGTCGTCGACTCCACCACGGGCAAGGTCAGCGGCGGCCCCGAGGTGTACGCGCGGGGCTCCGGCATCGAGATCGACGCCTTCGACGCGGTGATCCCGCTGATCGAGAAGGCGCTGCAGGACTCCGCGGCCGACGGCGTGGCGGACATCCAGCAGATGCGCCGCGTGACCCGCCGCATCGTCGGGCGCTGGGTCAACGAGACCTACCGCCGCCGCCCGATGATCGTCCCGGTCATCGTCGAGGTCTGACGGGCGCCCCCGCGAGGGGACGCGGGGACCGCCCCGCCGCCGGCGCCGGCGGCGGGGCGGTCCTTCTCCGGTGGGCGGCCGTCCCCGTCAGCGCAGGCGGCCGGCCCCCGCCAGCAGGGGCACCTTCACCGGCACCAGCACGGTGGGGTCCACCCGCGTGTGCAGGACCGGCGTCCACCCCACGTCGCCCGACAGGTCGGGGTCGTGGGTGGCGTTGTGCGCGGCGAGGAGGTCCACCGGCCTGATCCTGCCGCCGGCGCTCACCAGCGTGCCGGTCGCGTGCAGGGCGGTGCCGCCCCAGTTGTAGATGATCGTGCCGGGGTCCACCCCGTCGCCGAGGCGGAAGAAGTTGTTCTCGGCGTAGATCTTCGACTGCACGCCCGCGCCGAAACTGTAGACGTAGTCGCCGCCGGCCGGGATGTCGTAGAAGTTGTCGTACACGTGCACCTGGCCGAACCGCACGCGCGGCGCCCGCTGCAAGATGGTGTCGAACACGTTGTGGTGGACGGTCACGTTCAGCTTGCCGCTGTCGGTCGCCGGGTTGTTGGTCGAGCCGATCAGCATCGTCTTGTCGTGGTCGGCGAAGCGGTTCCACGAGACGGTGGCGAGGTCGGAGCCGCTGGTGATGTCGAGCTCGCCGTCGTGCACCTGGTACGGCCGTCCGAAGTACAGCGGCTGGGCGGAGTCGGGGTTGCCGCCGTCGTCGAAGCTGTTGTGGTCCACCCAGATGTGCGTGGAGCCGGTGACCGAGATGTTGTCGTACAGCGAGTTCCAGTTGCCCGTGTCGCCGTCGGTCGGGTCCCACTGCGGGAAGCAGTCGTGGGCGTCCTGGAACCTGATGTTCCTGATGATGACGTTGTCGGCCTTGTCGACGTGCAGGTTCAAGCCCCTGATCACCGCGTTGCCGATGCCCGCGATGGTGGTGTTGGAGCCGACCTTCGGCTTGATCCGGGCGGTCTGCCGCGCGGCCGAGGCGGCGCGCGCGTTCTCCAGCGGCCCGGACGGCTCGGCGTCGCGGCCCCACACCGCGGGGTCGTAGGCGGCCAGGTAGGCCGGCAGCGTGTAGCCGTCCACGGCGTAGTCGTCGCAGTCGAGCCGGGCGCCGGTGTCGTCGGTGTCGCCGTCGATGACGCCCCTGACATAGATGATCTTGGGGGTGGGGTCGGCGTCGCCGAGGGCGGCGATGAGTCCCTTACGGTCGCGGACGGTGTACACGTGGGCGGCGTCGGCGGCGGATCCGCCGGTGGTGCCGGTGGTCGCGGACGCCCAGCCGTCGCCGGCGGGCAGCGTGCGCCGGCCGAGGGGGACGTCGTGGCCGGTCGTGGTCGTGTTCGCCACCGAAGCCGAAGCCGAAGCCGAAGCCGAAACCGGGGCGGACGCGGCGGCTGAGGCCGAGGCCGGGGCCGTGGTCAGCGTCGCGGCGCACAGGGCCGCGGCCAGGACGGCCGCGGTCGTGGAAGGTGCTGGCAAGGGGATACCTCCTGGGTCAGGGAGGCTCCCGCTCCGGCTGAGCGGAGCCTCCAGGGGGTCCGGGCTTACGCGGACGCGCCGCCGCCGGGCGGGCGCCTCCCCGACGCGGTGCCGGTCGGGTCACCTGCCCTCGGTGATCTCCAGCCCGCGCTCGATCAGCTCGCCGAGCCGCTTGACGTGCTCGGGCGCGGGCTCGCACAGCGGGGCGCGCACAGGGCCGACGTCCAGGCCGCGCAGCCGCACGCCGGCCTTGACCAGCGACACCGCGTACCCGGCGCCCTGGCGGCGCAGCTCGACCAGCGGCCGGTAGAACTCGTCGATCAACCGGTCGGTCACCGCGTCGTCCCCGCTGAGCAGGGCCTTGTGGAAGGCCATGGCGACGCCGGGGACGAAGCAGAACACCGCCGAGGAGTAGCGCGTGACGCCGAGGCCGCGGTAGGCGAGCGCGGACATCTCGGCCGTGGGCAGGCCGTTGAAGTAGAGCAGCTCGGCCGAGGCGGACCGCGTCGCGCTGATGATGCGCTGGAGCAGGTCGAGGTCGCCGTGGCCGTCCTTGACGCCGATGATGCCGGGATGGCGGGCCAGTTCGACGACGGTCCGCGGTTCGAAGATCGCGTTGTCGCGCTGGTAGAGGATCACCGGCAGCCGGGTGCCGTCGGCGAGCGCCTGGTAGTGCCGCCGCAGGCCCTCCTGGTCGGCCTGCACCAGGTAGGGCGGCAGGGCGAGGAGCCCGTCCGCGCCCGCCTCCTCGGCCGCAGCGCAGAACCCGGCGGCCAGCGCCGTGGCGTAACCGGTGCCGGCGATCACGGGCACCCGCCCGGCCGTCTCCTCGACGGCGGCGGCGACGCACGCCGCGTAGTCCGCGAGGCTCAGCGAGGGGAACTCGCCCGTCCCGCAGCAGGCGAAGACCGCGCCGCATCCCGCGGCCACGCCTTCGCGGACGTGCTCGCGGAAGGCTTCGAGGTTGAGCCGCTCCCGGTCGTCGCAGGGGGTGACGGGAAAGAAGAGCGGCCCGTCGAGCCGATCCACCAGCGAAGTCATACGGTCCTCTCTCGCGTACACATGCCAGGACTGTATTCACGTATATGAACAAGGGGAACGTACGGCGACCACGCCCCGCCGGTCAAGGGAGCGGCGGGAACCTGTGCGGCCTGCGGCCGAAATGCTTTGGTTACCTGGCGAAGGGTTGACATCGCGCGTGCCGCCTTCCTACGTTGACGGCGCGTCCACAAGTGTGAACCTTGTTCAAGAATGTGTCACTCACGACGGCCGACCGAACGGAGCGCGAGGTGGCTTTCGCCAGGACAGCGGCGCCGAGGGGACGTCCCCGCGCCCTGCGCTGGGCCCCGTACCTGCTGATCTCCCCGACCGTCCTGCTGATCACGGTATTTCTCGTCTACCCGATCGGCAGCGTCCTGTACTACAGCCTCCAGCACTACAACCTGACCAAGCCCTGGGCCAACGGCTTCGCGGGTCTGTCCAACTTCCGGGAGATGCTGTTCGAGGACCCGCTGTTCTGGACGAGCCTGGGTTTCACCGCCAAATGGGTGATCGTGGAGATCGGGCTTCAGCTCCTGCTCGGGCTCGCGCTGGCGCTCATGGTGAATGAAAGTTTCATCGGCCGCGGCCTCGCCCGCTCGATGGTGTTCTCCCCGTGGGCGGTGTCGGGAGTGCTCACCACCGGCATCTGGATCCTGCTCTACAACCCGACGACCGGCGTCGTCCGCTACCTCGGCGCGCCGGAGGCCGCCGTCCTCGGCAACCCGGACACCGTCTTCGGCGCGGTGGTCATCACCGAGCTGTGGCGCGGCGTGCCGTTCTTCGCGATCCTGCTGCTCGCCGGTCTGCAGGGCATCCCCGGCGAGCTGTACGAGGCGGCGGCGGTCGACGGCGCGGGCCGGACGCGGCGGTTCCTGCACGTCACCCTGCCCCACCTGCGCGACGCCATCGTGCTGGCCACGCTGCTGCGCTCGGTGTGGGAGTTCAACAACGTCGACCTGCTCTACACGCTCACCGGCGGCGGACCGGCCCAGGTCACCACCACGCTGCCGCTGTACGTGGCCCAGCGCGCGATCGACTCCAAGGACTTCGGGTACGGCTCGGCGCTCACCACGGCCGGCTTCCTGATCCTGCTGTTCTGCTCGCTGCTGTACCTGCGGCTGAGCAGGTTCGGCGCGGACCACAAGGGATGAGGGACGCTTCCATGGCGACACAGACCATCGCGCGGCGCCCCGAGAAGGTCCGGGCCGAGCCGGCCCCCGGCCCGCGGCGGCGGAAGGACCCGGGCCGGGTGCTGCGGCTGTACGTCCCCCTGGGCCTGTATCTGCTCTTCACGCTGGTGCCGTTCTACTGGATGATCGTCTTCGCGCTCCGCCCCGCCGGCTCGACCGCGCCGGTGCCGTGGCCGATCACCTTCGAGCACTTCGAGACCGTCTGGAACGACATCGGCTACGCCGTCTTCTTCAGAAACAGCGTGATCGTGGGCGTGCTGTCGCTGTTCTTCACGACGGTGATCGCGCTCATGGGCGGGTACGCGCTGGCGCGCTTCCGCTTCCGCGGCCGGACGCTGTTCATGGTGGCCCTGCTGTGCACCCAGTTCATCCCCGGCGCCATGATGCTGATCCCGCTGTTCACGATCTTCCGCGGCCTCGGGCTGATCAACTCGCTGTGGAGCCTGGTGGTCGCGGACACGGTGTTCAACCTCCCGCTGTCGATCATCCTGATGAGCGGGTTCGTCACCGCGGTGCCCTTCCAGGTGGAGGAGGCGGCGATGGTGGACGGCTGCACGCGCGTCCGGGCCTTCTTCGCGGTCGTGCTGCCGCAGCTGCGTCCCGGCCTCATCGCGGTCGGCTCGTTCGCCTTCATCCACACCTGGAACAACTTCCTGTTCGCCCTGATGTTCATCAGCAAACAGGGCAACTTCACCATCCCCGTCGGCCTGAGCTACACGATCGGGGAGTACAGCGCCGACTTCGGGGCCCTGGCGGCGGGCGGCGTCGTGGCGGCCGTCCCTGTCGTCTGCGTCTTCGCAGTGATTCAGCGCTATCTCGTGCACGGCATCAGCGCCGGTGCCGTGAAGGGATAGCACCCCCCGCCTGGAGGACACCACACCATGAGAACCATCGCCAAGGTCTGCACGGCGGCCGTCGCCGTCCTCGCCCTGTCGGTCACCGTCTCGGCCTGCGGGTCGGACTCCGGTGGCGGCGGCGGGGCGTCGGACGGCAAGACGACGATCACCTTCTGGGACAACAACGGAGGCGTGCGAACCCCGGTCTACCAGGAGCTGATCAAGCGGTTCGAGCAGGCCAACCCCACCATCCACGTCGAGTACGTGGGCATCCCGATCGCCTCGGTGCAGCAGAAGTACGACACCGCGATCGCCGGCGGCGAGACCCCCGACGTGGGCGGCGTGACCACGAGCTATCTGGCGAACCTGACCGGCCAGCAGGCGCTCGAACCGGCCGACGACTGGCTGGCCAAGAGCGCGGCGAACGGCAGGCTGCTGGACAGCATGCTGGCCTCGGTCAAGCAGACCAACCCCGACGGCAAGCTGTACATGGTGCCGGCCACCTCCAACCTCGACGTCGTCTGGTACCAGAAGGACAAGCTGTCGGCCGCCGGGGTGGAGGCGCCCGAGACCTGGGACGAGTTCTTCGCCGCGGTGGACAAGCTCACCAAGACCCCCGACCAGTACGGCTGGACCATCCGCGGCGGCGCCGGGTCGATCTTCCAGCTCCTGGCCGAGGCGTACGCCTACTCCGGGGTCACCGAGTTCTTCGACGCCTCGGGCAAGAGCACCGTCAACGACCCCAAGAACGTCGAGCTGGTCACCAAGATCGCCGCGCTGTACAAGAAGAACACGCCCGAGGCGGACGTCACCAACGACTTCCCCAAGATGGTGGCGCAGTTCACCAGCGGCAAGGTCGCGATGATGCACCACAACCTCGGCTCCTACAACGACCACGTGAAGGCGTTCGGCGCCGGCGAGGTCGACGCCTTCCCGATGCCGGTCGGGGCCTCCGGCAAGCGCACCATCGTGGCCAACCCGGTCGACGGCTTCGCGGTGTTCAAGAACAGCGAGCACAAGGACGCGGCCTGGAAGTTCGTCGACTTCCTGGTGTCCAAGGAGAGCAACAGCTACTGGAACCAGCGGACCGGCCAGATCCCGGCGAACAAGGACGCCCAGTCCGACGCCTGGCTGGACGAGCGGCCGTACCTGAAGAACGCCGTGAAGGTGCTCGGCGACCCGGCCACCACGGTGGTCTCGCCGCCGTACTACCTGCCGCAGTTCTCCTCCATCACCAAGGCCGACACCGAGCCGCTGTTCCAGAAGGTCCTCCTCGGCCGGATGAAGCCGCAGGAGTTCCTCGACACCATGGCCCAGAAGCTCACCGAGGCCCAGGCGGAGTGGAAGCAGTCCCACTCCTGACCCGGCCGGGCACGACCCCGGGGCCGGCGCCTGTGACCTGACCGCGGGCGCCGGTCCCGGCTCCGCCCGGAGCGAGCCGGGCGGACGGATTCGAGCGAAGGAGAGGTCATGGCCGTCATCGAGCGCGTCAACGTCACGGTGTTCGTGACCGTCGCCAGGTCGGTGGTCGACGGGCACGGTCACCGGCATCCCGGGCCGCCGCGGGAGGTCAAGGAGGCGCTGCTGGAGATCACCGACAGCGACGGCGTCAAGGGGTACTGCCTCGGCCGGCCCGAGACGCTGCGCGAGAGCATGATCCAGACGCACGTGCGCCCGGTGCTGACCGGCCAGGACGGCCTGGACCGCGAACGGCTGTGGCACGCGCTCGCGCGCCGCCAGCGCGGCGCCCACGGCCACCTCACCGACCGCCTGCTCAGCACCGTGGACCAGGCGCTCTGGGACCTGGCGGGCCGCAAGCTGGGGCTGCCCGTCTGGAGGCTCCTGGGCGGCGCCCGGTCCACGATCCCCGCGTACGCCAGCACCATGTGCGGCGACGACATCCCCGGGGGGCTCGCCACGCTGGACGACTACGCGGGCTTCGCCAAGGAACTGGTGGCGCGCGGCTACCGCGGCATCAAGCTGCACACCTGGATGCCGCCGATGCGGCACGGCGTCGACCTGGACATCAAGGCGTGTGCGGCCGTGCGGGACGCGGTCGGGCCCGACGTCGCCCTGATGCTCGACAGCAACCACTGGTACAGCCGCACCGAGGCCCTCAGGCTCGGCCGTGCGCTGGACGAGCTGGACTTCGCCTGGTACGAGGAGCCGATGGAGGAGGCGTCGGTGCAGTCCTACCGCTGGCTGGCCGACCAGCTCGCGACCCCGATCCTCGGGCCGGAGACCTCCTGGGGCAAGCACATGGCGCGGGCCGAGTGGGTGGCGGCGGGGGCGTGCGACATCCTGCGCGTCGGCGTCGTCGGCTCCGGCGGCGTCATCCCGGCGCTGAAGGCCGTGCACACCGCGGAGTCGTTCGGGATGGGCTGCGAGATCCACGGCAACGGGTCGGGGGCGCTCGCGGTCATCGGGGCGACGCTGTGCGGTGAGTGGTACGAACGCGGCCTGCTGCACCCGCACTCGGATTACGACACCCCGCCGCCGCATCTCCGGTCGATCATCGATCCAATGGACGATTCAGGAAATGTCACCCTTCCGACCCGTCCGGGACTGGGTGACGATCTTGACGTGGACTACATCGCCGCCCATACGGTTGCCACATGGTGAAGAACGTTCTCGTTACCGGCGCCGCCGGCAGCATCGGCGCCTGCCTGACCGCGGGCCTGCCCGGATACGGACACACGTTGCGGCTGCTCGACCGGGCCCCGATCGAGCATGAGCGCTTCGAGGCGATCTGCGGCGACATCCTGGACCCGGCGGTGCTGGAAAGGGCCATGAAAGGGGTGTCCGCGGTCGTCCACCTGGCCGGCGTCCCCTCGACGGGCGCGACCTTCGAGGAACTGCTCGCGGCCAACATCGAGGGCACCTACCGCGTCATCGAGGCCGCCCGTCAGGCGGGCGTCGAGCGGTTCGTGTACGCGAGCAGCAACCACGCCGCCGGCTTCACCCCACGCCAGGAGGTGGTGGCCGCCGACACCCCGGTGGCGCCCGACTCGCACTACGGGGTGTCGAAGGCCTACGGCGAGGCCCTGGGCCGCTACTACTCCGACAGGTACGGCATGCGCGTGGCGTGCCTGCGCATCGGCACGTTCGAGCAGCGGCCGCCCGGCCCGCGCGCCCTGTCCACCTGGCTCAGCCCGGGGGACATGGTGCGGCTCGCCCACGCCTGCCTGACGGCGCCGGACCTCACATACGCCCTGGTCTGGGGCGTGTCGGCCAACACGCGCAACTGGTGGGACCTGTCGGCCGGGCGGGCGCTCGGCTACGAGCCGGAGGACGACGCCGAGGCCTTCGTGGCCGGCATGCCCGAGCTCGACCCGGCCGATCCCGAGTACGCCTGGATCGGCGGTCGCGTCGTCGAGTCGTGACCGGGTGACAATGGAGGTAACGTGCGGCAGGGAGGGCGCAGATGACGGAGCAGGGAACCGCGGTGCCGCAAGAGGGGGCCGCGGCGCCGCACGTCAAATCCGCCGTGCGCACCGTCGAGCTGCTCGACTTCTTCGCCCAGTATCCCGGCCTGCACAGCCTGTCCGACCTGCAGGGCAAGCTCGGGTACCCCAAGAGCAGCCTGCACGCCCTGCTGCGCACGCTGGTGGGGCTGGGGTGGATCGAGACCGACGTCACCGGCACCCTCTACCGCATCGGCATGCGGGCGCTGCTGGTCGGCGCCACCTACATCGACGGTGACCCGGTGGTCCAGATCGCGCGCGAGGCGCTCGACTGGCTCGCCGAGATCACGGGCGAGACCGTCCACCTCGCGCGGCTCGACCACTTCGACGTGGTGTACCTCGCGACGCGGGCCTCCCGCCACTACCTGCGGCCCTTCACCCGGGTCGGCCGGCGCCTGCCGGCCAGCACGACCTCGCTCGGCAAGGCCATCCTCGCCACGCGCGACGACGCGGAGGTGGCGCGCATGCTGCCGGCCGAGCTGCCCAGGCTCACCAAGAACACCGTCGTCGACCAGGCCCAGCTCATGGCCGACCTGCGGCGCATCCGCAAGCGGGGCTACTCCATCGACCGCGAGGAGAACACCGAGGGCCTGCGCTGCTTCGGGGTCGCGCTCGACATCGCCTATCCGCCGCGCGACGCGGTGAGCGTCTCGGTCCCGGTGCCCCGTCTGACGGCGGGCCGCGACCGCGAGATCGCCGCCTGCCTGCTGGAGGCGCGCGACCGCATCGAGGTGGCCGCCCGCGGCGTGCGCCGCACGTACTGAGCCCCCCTGCGGGTTCCCGTTACGTCGCCTCCCCGGCGGCTTGACCTCGCATGCCCAAGAGTTGTTTCATATAGCGATATGGCATTTTATGTAACGGAATAGGAGGGCGATGGTGGAGGTACGGTACGCGACGGCGCCGGACCAGGTGCCGGGCATGTCCACCGACCGGCTCAGGAGCCGCTTCCTCGCGGAGGACCTCTTCGTCCCCGGCGAGATCCGCCTGGTGTACTCCCACGAGGACCGCATCGTCATCGGGGGAGCGGCGCCGACCGGCGGCGCGCCGCTGGAGCTTCCCTGCCCTGACCAGCTCCGCGCCGAGTACTTCCTGGAGCGCCGCGAGCTCGGCGTCGTCAACCTCGGGGAGCCCGGCGCGGTCACCGTCGACGGCGAGGAGTACCCGCTGGCGAACAAGGAATGCCTGTACGTGGGCATGGGCTCGCGCGCGGTGTCGTTCAGCGGCGGCGCCTTCTACCTGGTGTCCACCCCCGCGCACGCCGGGCGCCCGACCGCCAGGGCCGGCCTCGCGGACGCCGAACCGGTGCGGCTCGGCTCCCAGGAGGGCTCCAACGACCGCACGATCTACAAGTACATCCACGCCAAGGGCATCCAGAGCTGCCAGCTCGTCCTCGGCGTCACCGTGCTCGAACCCGGCAGCATGTGGAACACCATGCCCTGCCACACCCACGAGCGGCGCACCGAGGTCTACCTGTACTTCGACGTGCCGGAGGACGCCCGGGTCGTCCACCTCATGGGCAGGCCGGACGAGACGCGCAACCTGATCGTCGCCGACCGCCAGGCCGTCATCTCGCCGCCCTGGTCGGTGCACTGCGGGTTCGGCACCCGCAACTACGCCTTCGTCTGGGCGATGGGCGGGGAGAACCAGGCGTACGACGACATGGAACAGGTCGCGATCGGCGAGATGCGGTGATGTTCTCCCTCGAAGGCAGGACGGCGCTGGTCACGGGCACCCGCGCCGGCATCGGCCGGGCGATCGCGGCCGGCCTCGCCAGGGCGGGCGCCGACGTCGTCCTGCACGGCCACCGCGACGACCTCGACGAGGTGGAGGCCGAGGTACGCGAGGCCGGCCGGGAGTCCTGGCGGTGGATCCTCGACCTGTCCGACCTCGCCCGGCTGCCCGAGGCCGCCGAGGAACTGCTCGCCCGGCACCGCGTCGACATCCTGGTCAACAACGCCGGCGTCATCCGCAGGGCTCCGGCCGCCGAGCACGACCACGCCGACTGGCGGGCCGTCCTCGACGTCAACCTCGACGCGGTCTTCCTGCTCAGCAAGGCCGTCGGCGGCCCCATGCTCGACCGCGGCCAGGGGAAGATCATCATGATCGCGTCGATGCTGTCGTACCAGGGCGGCATCAACGTGGCCGCGTACACCGCCGCCAAGCACGGCGTCGCCGGCCTCACCCGCTCGCTGGCCTGCGAGTGGGCCGCCCACGGCGTGCAGGTCAACGCGATCGCGCCCGGGTACATCGCCACCGGCAACACCCAGGCGCTGCGCGCCGACCCTGAGCGCGAGCCCGCCATCAGGGCCCGCATCCCGGCCGGCCGCTGGGGCACCCCCGACGACCTCGCCGGCGCGGCGGTCTTCCTCGCCTCGTCCGCGTCCGACTACGTCAACGGCCACATCCTCGCCGTCGATGGCGGCTGGCTGGCCCGCTGACCCGCCAGCCGGCCCGCCGGCCCCACCGTCCGGTCAGCCCGCCCCACCGCCCGGCTCGCCCGGAACCCATCCCTTGACGCCCCCCGGTGCCCCGCCACACCGCCTCCGTCGCCATGCGAAGCGTGCCGCCTCGTCGCTATTAGTAGGCTCAGGACGTGGTCAGGGAAGGCAGCTCCATCGACAAGGCGCTGGCGGTGCTAGAGGCGATCGCCGAGCACCACCGCGTCACCGACATCGCCGCGGCGACCGGCGTCTCCAAGTCGACCGTTCACCGCATCCTGCAGTCGCTCGTCGACTGGGGCTTCGCCCGCGCCGACGGCGCCGGCGGCTACGAGCCGGGGCCGCGCATCCTCACTCTGGCCGGCAGGGTCATGACCAGGTTCGACCCGTCGCGGCAGGCGTCGGCGGCGCTGCGGGCCCTGCACGAGCGCACCGGCTACACCACCCACTTCGCCATCCGCAGCGGCGACGAGGCGGTCTACGTGGACAAACTTGAGGGCCGCAGGCCCTACCAGATGCCCTCCCGGGTCGGCATGAGCCTGCGCCTGCACACCACGGCCATCGGCAAGGCCATCCTCGCCGAGCTCGGCGACGACGAGGTCCGGGCCATCGCGGCACGCACCGGCCTGGTCCGGCTCACCCCCGCCACTCTGACCGGCGTGGACGAACTGCTCGCCCACCTTTCCAAGATCCGCGCCCTGGGCTACGCCGTGGACGACGAAGAGAACGAGCCGGGCATCCGCTGCGTCGGCGCGGCCGTCTTCGACCACACCGGCCAGGTGCTGGGCGGCATCTCCATCTCCACCCTCGCCATGGACATGGGACGCACCGCCCTGGAGGAGTTCGCCCCCGTCGTCACCGCCGCCGCCCACGACGTCTCCCAAGCCCTGGGCGCCCCCACCACCACCCCCACCCGCTGACCCGCCCACCTGTTACGGCGGGCGGGGTCGTCGTTCCGCTGACCAGGTCAGGTTTCGTGGGGGCGGGTGAGGAGTTCGTCGATCTCTTCGGGGGTGGGGACGCGGCCGGTGCCGCCCTGGCCTTCGAGGGTGATGGCGGCGGCGGCCGTCCCCGCTCGTACGGCGTCGCGCAGGGACGCGTCCGCGGCGAGCCGGGCGGCCACGGTGCCGGCGAACGCGTCCCCGGCCCCGGTCTGGTCCACGACCGTCCGAGCGGGGATCGCCGGGATGGTCTCGAACGGCTCGCCGTCCCAGCCCGTGGAGCCCTCCCGGTCCTTTCGGTGGTCGCGGTCGGTTCTGGTGCCCAGTAGGACGCCGTTCGCTCCTTGGGTGACGGCCACCGCGCGGGCGCCGAGGTTCAGGCAGGCGCGTACGGTCTCGGCCGGGTCGGCGGTGCCGAGGAGAGGGAGGCCGTCGCCGGGGGAGGACGGGGTGACCAGCGCGGCGAGCGGGGCGATGTCCGCGAGCATCGCGGCGGCCCGCTCGGGCGTGGTGAGCCGGGAGCGGAAGTTGGGGTCGTAGACGACCTTGCCCCCGGCATCGCGCACGACCTCGGCGGCGTGGCGTACGGCGTGCGCGCACGAGGCGGACAGGGCGGCGGTGACGCCGCTGACGAGCAGGACGGCGGTCTCGGCCAGCGGCGCGTCCGCGACGTCGGAGGGGCCCATCCTGGAGGCGGCGCTGCACCCCCGCAGGTACGCGAATGCCCGCTCGCCGTCCGGGTCGGCGCCCACGGCGTAGGCGCCCGTGGACCCGGGGCCCCGCAGCATCCAGCGGGTGTCCACGCCGTGCGCCGCCGCGAACCGGATCAGCCGCTCCCCGAACTCGTCCTCGCCCACCCGCGTCACCAGGGCGACGTGCGCGCCCGCGGCCGCCGCGGCGACGGCGGCGTTGAGCGCGTCGCCGGAGAAGGACAGGCGGAAGGCCTCGGCCTCGGTCAGGGGAGCGGACGCCGAGAACTCGACCAGCGGCTCGCCGATCACTATCACGTCCACGACGTCTTGCTCCTTCTTGGTTCATGTAACGGAATTTGATTTTATGTGATGCAACACATGGAACCGGAGGACATCATGCCGAACATCACTGTGGAACTGCTCTCGGGGCGCACCATGGATCAGCGCCGCGAGTTCGTGGCGGCGGTGACCGATGCCGCCGTGGGCATCCTCAAGGCGCGCCCGGAGTCCGTGCGCATCGTGTTCACCGAGATCGAGAAGTCCGACGTCGCCAACGGCGGCATCCTGGAGTCGGACAAATAGCAACAAGCGCTACAAGCTTATGAACACCGGGGAGGGACCGTCCCCTCCCCGGTGTTCTCACTCACTCCCCGGCCTCGCGGCTCAGGGGCGTCCGAGCACCGCAGGAGCGGAGCGAGCGCCCTGGTCGCCGTCGTCGTTCAGGGAGTCGACCAGTTCGTCGCGGTCCGGGGTGTTCTCCGGGCGCAGCAGCCCGATGACGATGTACAGGATCAGGGACGTCACCAGCGGTGCGGCCACGACGAGCGTCTGGTCCGTCGAGGCGATCACCCACTTGATCGCCGCCCACACCCCCAGCCCCGCCGCCCAGGAGACGATGGCCGCCGTGGGGCCGCTGCGCTTGAACCAGGGGAGCAGGCCCAGCATCAGCGGGATCGAGATCGGCCCCATCGTGGCGGCCACCACGTCCACGACGATCTTCAGCACCACGCCCTGTCCCTGAGTGGTGATCGCGATGGTCATGCTGACGGCCACGAAGACGAAGGTGGTCACGCGGGCCAGCCGCAGCGCGCCCGCCGCCGACAGGTTCCGCAGCCGCCGGACGAACACCGGCAGGATGTCGCGGGTGATCACCGCCGAGATCACGTTGGCGTCGGAGGAGACCATCGCCATCGTGTGGGAGAAGAACCCGGCCAGCACCAGGCCGATGAGGCCCGTGGGCAGCAGCTCCTGCGCGAGCCGCACGTAGGACTGGTCGGAGTTCGTCAAACCCGGCACGATCAGCGGGGCGGCGAACATCGGGATGAACAGCACCAGCGGCCAGAGCAGCCACAGGGCGCTGGACAGCAGCGCGGCGCGCCTGGCCTGCGTGCCCGACGGGGCGCCCATGTAGCGCTGCGCGAGGTTCCACATGCCGCCGTTGTACTCGAAGGTCTTGATCAGCAGGAACGCGAAGAAGTAGGTCGTGGTGTAGGGCCCGGTCAGCGGGTCCCCGTGCCCTTCGGGCAGGTCGCCCCACATGGTCCACAGCGCCGAGACGCCGCCGAGGTGCCCGAGGACCGCGACGAACATCACGACGCCGGCCACCGCCTGGATGACGAACTGCCCGAAGTCGGTGAGCACGTCGGCCCACAGCCCGCCGACCGTCACGTAGATCACGGTGACCGCGCCGGTGATGGCGATGCCGTACTGGATGGGGATGCCGGCGAAGCCCTTCAGCAGCACCGAGATGGCGACCCACTTGGCGGCGATGTCCACGACCTTCAGCAGCGCGCCGCTGTAGGCCATCACCTGCTGGGTGGGCAGGTTGTACCGCTTGGTGAGGTACTCCAGCGGCGAGACGACGCCGTGCCGGGCCCTGAGCCGGTTCCACCGGGCGGCGAACACGAAGGCGCCGATGCCCACGCCGATGCCGATGGTCATCGCCCACCAGACGTACACGGTGAGCCCGTAGTCGTAGGCGACGGCCGCGAACGCCACGAACATGACCGCGCTGTAACCCGACATGTGGTGAGAGATCCCCGACAGCCACCAGGGGATCTTCCCGCCGGCCGTGAAGTAGTCGATGACGGTCCTGATGCGGTTCTTCGACCAAACACCGATGACGATCATCACGACGAAGTAGGCGCCCAGCACGGACCAGTCGAGTGCGGACATCACTTCTCCTTCCAACGTCCCGTTGGATGGAGGTTCCATTACATGAAACATGATGTCAATACATAGAACGCAATCCCATTGAGTGGTCGCGTTGAGCCCGCGTCCGCCTCGCCCGCGAAGCCCTGCCCCCGCCGCGTCTTCTGATTTCCCTGGTGCGTTCTACGCCCCCGTGCCCGGTGCCGTCCTGTCTGGGGCGACCGGTGTGGACCGTGACGATCGCGGCGATCCCGGCGCGCCTCCCGTCGGCTCCGGCGCATCATGCGTACCCTCGGTACCATGGCCACCCGTACGTCGAAAAGCACCCCGAAGGGGTCGGCGAAGCGGTCCACGTCATCGCGCCCGTCCTCCGCCAAGCGGCCCACCGGCGCGCGGTCCGCGGGCGCGCGCGCGGGCGGCCGCCGGCCCGCCCGCCGCCCGGCGGCCCAGCAGCCCGACCCGATCGGCTGGGTCTTCCTGGCCATCGGCAAGCTGTTCGTCGGCGTGTGGCTGCTGTTCGCCAACGGCATCGGCACCGCCGCGCGGGCCTTCGGTCAGCAGGCGCGCGAGCTCGACCCCGCCCACCGCCGCGACGGCCTCGGCCTGGCCGTGCTCGGCGGGGCGATCATCCTGGCGGCCATGACCTGGCGCACCACCAAGGGCACGGTCGCCGCCGTGGTGGACGCGGTGCTGCGCGGGTCGTTCGGCTCCCTGGCCTGGTCGGTGCCCATCCTGCTCGCGCTGGTCGCCTGGCGCCTGCTGCGGCATCCCGACCAGAACGCCGACACCGGACGCATGATCATCGGCTGGACGGCCCTGCTGGCCGGCCTGCTCGGCATCATCCACGTCGCGCACGCCACGCCGTACCCGTCCGGTCCCGCCGCGACCGACGGCATGGACAAGGTGTCGGCGGCGGGCGGCATGGTCGGGTTCATCGTCTCCGCGCCGCCGTCCAGCATCCTGCCGGCGTTCATCACGATCCCGCTGTTGTTGCTGCTGTCCGGTTTCGGCGTCCTGGTGATCACCGCGACTCCGGTGCACCGCGTGCCCGAGCGGCTGGCCGAGATCCAGCACATGCTCTTCCAGAAGGGCGAGACCCCGTCCGAGGGCAAGCCCGGCAAGTCCGGCGAGCGCGCCGCTCGCGCCCCCCGCAAGACCCGCGGGCGCGCCGGCAAGGGCGGCGACGCCGACGCCGACGTGGGCGAGCACGTCAAGCCCTACGACACCCCCGTCATCGCCGACACGCCCCGCAGGGCCTCCGACCACTCGCCCGAGATCGTCCCCGGCCTGGTGGACGAGGAGCCGCCCGAGCCGCCGCGAGCCCCCGAGCCGCCCCAGCCCACCCCGGCCCCGCGCAAGGTCGAGCAGCTCGTCCTGTCGCCGCAGGCCGGCCCGTACTCCCTGCCCGACCTGCAGGTGCTGCGGCCGGGCACTCCGCCCAAGCCGCAGACCAAGGCCAACACCACCGTGGTGAACGCCCTCACCAGCGTGCTGGAGCAGTTCGCCATCGACGCCCAGGTGATCGGCTTCACCCGCGGCCCGACGGTCACCCGGTACGAGATCGAGCTGGGCCCGGCGGTCAAGGTCGAGAAGGTCACCGCGCTCACCAAGAACATCGCCTACGCGGTGAAGTCGGCGGACGTACGCATCCTGTCGCCGATCCCCGGCAAGTCGGCCATCGGCGTCGAGATCCCCAACACCGACAAAGACCTGGTCAGCCTCGGCGACGTGCTGCGCTCCCAGGTGGCGCAGGCCGACCACCACCCGATGATCGTGGGGCTGGGCAAGGACGTCGAGGGTCGCACCATCGTCGCCAACCTGGCCAAGATGCCCCACCTGCTCATCGCCGGCGCCACCGGCGCGGGCAAGTCGGTCTGCGTCAACGGGCTGATCTCGTCGATCCTCATGCGCGCCACGCCCGACGAGGTCCGCATGGTGCTCGTCGACCCCAAGCGGGTCGAGCTGAACACCTACGAGGGCATCCCCCACCTGATCACGCCGATCATCACCAACCCCAAGAAGGCCGCCGAGGCCCTCGAATGGGTCGTCGGCGAGATGGACCGCCGCTACGACGACCTGGCCGCCAGCGGCTTCCGGCACGTCGACGAGTTCAACAAGGCCGTGCGCGCCGGCAAGCTCGTGCCCCCGCCCGGCAGCGAGCGCGTCTACCAGCCCTACCCCTACCTGCTGGTGATCATCGACGAGCTCGCCGACCTGATGATGGTCGCCCCGCGCGACGTCGAGGACTCCATCGTCCGCATCACCCAGCTCGCCCGCGCCGCGGGCATCCACCTGGTCATCGCCACCCAGCGCCCGTCGGTCGACGTGGTCACCGGCCTGATCAAGGCCAACGTGCCCTCCCGGCTGGCGTTCGCCACCTCCTCGCTCGCCGACTCGCGGGTCATCCTCGACCAGCCCGGCGCGGAGAAGCTCGTCGGGCAGGGCGACGCGCTGTTCCTGCCGATGGGCGCGAGCAAGCCCATGCGCCTGCAGAACGCGTTCCTCTCCGAGAAGGAGATCAACGAGATCGTCGGCCACTGCAAGGCGCAGATGCAGGTCGAGTACCGCGACGACGTGGCCGCCGTGGCGACCGCCAAGCGCGAGATCGACGAGGAGATCGGCGACGACCTCGACCTTCTCGTCCAGGCCGCCGAGCTGATCGTCACCACCCAGTTCGGCTCCACCTCCATGCTCCAGCGGAAGCTCCGCGTGGGCTTCGCCAAGGCCGGACGCCTGATGGACCTGCTGGAGAGCAGGAACGTCGTCGGTCCCAGCGAGGGTTCCAAGGCCCGCGAGGTGATGGTGAAACCCGACGAACTGCCCGGCCTGCTCGCCGACTTGCGGGGAGAGTGACCCCTCCGCTACCGATCCCCTCGGTTACTGGTTGAATGTGAATGACTACGCATCGTCGGATTACGGGCGCGTAGCGTAGGTGCACGGCGAGGGGGACGTATGAGCATTGGAGTGACGCTGGCCGCGGCACGGAACGCGGCGGGGATGACGGTCGCTCAGCTGAGCGGCCGCACGCGGATAAGGGAGACGGTCATCTACGCCATCGAGCGAGACGACTTCTCGCTCTGCGGGGGCGACTTCTACGCCAGGGGTCACGTTCGCAACATCGCCAAGACGCTCGGGCTCGATCCCGACGCCGTGGTGCACCAATTCGACGAAGAGCACGGCGGCGTCCCCCTCCCCGTGCGGGCCGCGGCCGTCTTCCAGGCCGAGAGCCCGATCAAGCTGCGCGAGCGCCGCAGCCCCAACTGGTCCACGGCTATGGCCATCGCGCTGGCGATCGTCGCCGTCTTCGGGGTGGCGCGCGTGATGAGCCGGCCCGGCGAGACCGTCGCCACCGGCGCCGACCTCAAGCCGGCGACGGCGGTGCCCAAGCCCAGCGCCACGGTGACACCGTCCACCCACCCGAAGGCCAAACCGGCCGCCGCCGACCTGGTGACGCTGCGGGTGAAGGCCAACAAGACGTCCTGGCTGGAGGTCAGCGACAACAAGGGCAAGGCGATGTTCCGCGGCACCATGCGGGCGGGCGACGCCTCGACGTGGAAGGCCCGCAAGCAGTTGAAGGTCACCATCGGCAACGCCGGCGGCGTCGACCTGGAGGTCAACGGCAAGCACATCGGCGTTCCCGGCAAGCCCGGCCAGCTCGTGCGCAAGTCTTTCGGCCCAGAGGCGGCCGGTTCGCGGTGAGCCGCGAAGCCCTGTGACGGCGCGCCCCGGGGACGATGCCCGGGGCGCGGTTCACCCGGGCCCGGCGTGGAAGTACGGGGGGAGTGCGTCACGCGGTGGCCAACTCCCGATACCGTAGAGCCCATCATGTCTTCCCGCCGAACCGCATCGCTGATCACACTGGGTTGCGCGCGCAACGAGGTCGACTCCGAGGAGCTCGCCGCGCGCATGGAGGCTGCCGGGTGGCGGCTCGACGATGGCGATCCCGACGTCGTCATCGTCAACACCTGCGGCTTCATCGAGTCGGCGAAGAAGGACTCCATCGACACGCTGCTCGCGGCGGCCGACTCCGGCGCCAAGGTGGTCGCCGCGGGGTGCATGGCCGAGCGATACGGCAAAGAGCTGGCCCAGGCGCTGCCCGAGGCCTCCGCCGTCATCTCCTTCGACGACTACACCGACATCGGGGCGCGGCTGGACGACGTCCTGGCCGGCCGGCCGCTGGTACCGCACAGCCCGCGCGACCGGCGCACGCTGCTGCCCATCAGCCCGGTGGAGCGGTCCGCGGGCGCGGCGCACGGCCACATCCCCGGCCACGGCGAGCTGCCCGAGGGCCTGGCGCCCGCGAGCGGCCCGCGGACGCTGCGCAGGCGCCTGTCCGGCGGCCCGGTGGCCTCGCTCAAGCTCGCCTCCGGGTGCGACCGGCGGTGCACGTTCTGCGCCATCCCCGCCTTCCGCGGCGCGTACGTCTCGCGGCGGCCCGAGGAGGTCCTCGCCGAGGCCGCCTGGCTCGCGGGCCAGGGCGTCAAAGAGCTCGTGCTCGTCAGCGAGAACTCCACCTCCTACGGTAAGGACCTCGGCGACCTGCGCGCCCTGGAGGGTCTTCTGCCGCGGCTGGCCGCCACCGACGGCATCGAGCGGGTCCGGGTCAGCTATCTGCAGCCGGCCGAGCTGCGCCCCGGCCTCATCGAGGTGATCGCCGGCACCGAGGGCGTCGCCCCGTACTTCGACCTGTCCTTCCAGCACGCCAGCGGGCCGGTGCTGCGCCGGATGCGCCGGTTCGGCGACCCGCGCCGCTTCCTCGACCTTCTCGCGGCCATCCGCGAGCGCGCCCCGGAAGCCGGGGTGCGGTCCAACTTCATCGTCGGCTTCCCGGGCGAGACCGAGGCCGAGTTCGGCGAGCTGGCCGGCTTCCTGGAGGAGGCCCGGCTGGACGTCATCGGCGTCTTCGGCTACTCCGACGAGGACGGCACCGAGGCCGCCAAACTGGGCGGCAAGCTCGACCAGGACACCATCGACGAGCGGGTGGCCGTGCTCACCGAGCTGGCCGAGGAGCTCACCACCCAGCGCGCCGAAGACCGCATCGGCACCGACATCGAGATGCTCGTCGAGGAAGACCTCGGCGACGGCGGCTACGAGGGCCGCGCCGCCCACCAGGGTCCCGAGGTGGACGGCTCGGTGACCGTTCAGGGCATCGGCCTTGAACCCGGGCAGATCGTGCGGGCGACCGTCGTCGACGCCGAGGGGGTCGACCTGATCGCCCGCATCAAGGCCGGGCCATGATGAACACGCCGGAGACCGGGACCGAGCCGATGACCACGCCGGTGGCCCGCGGGGTCAGCCCGTGGAACATCGCCAACGTGCTCACCGTCCTCCGGCTGGTGGTCGTCCCCTTCTTCGTGGCCTGCCTGCTCTTCGACGGGCCCGGCTGGCGCTGGACGGCCTTGGTCGTGTTCCTGCTGGCCTCGCTGACCGACCAGCTCGACGGCTGGCTGGCCCGGCGCTACGGGTTGATCACCGACTTCGGCAAGATCGCCGACCCGATCGCCGACAAGGCGCTCATCGGGGCGGCGCTGGTCACGCTGTCGGCCGCGGGCGAGCTGCCCTGGTGGGTGACCGTCGCGATCCTCGGCAGGGAGGTCGGCGTCACGGCCCTGCGGGTGGCGGTGATCCGCCACGGCGTCATCCCGGCCAGCTACGGCGGCAAGGTCAAGACCGTGCTGCAGATCGCGGCGATCGCCCTGTACATCCTGCCCGGCGTGCCACAGCCGCTGAGGTGGGTGCTGATCGGCCTCGCGCTGGCGGTGACGCTGGTGACCGGGGTCGACTACGTCATCCGGGCGCTGCGGCTGCGCAAGGTCGCCGAGAAGGCGCGCGGCGGGTGAGCGCGGGGCTCGCCGCCGACGTGCTGGCCCTCCTGGTGCGCCGGGGGGCCACGGTCGCCGTGGCGGAGTCCCTGACGGCCGGGCTGATCGGCGCGGCGCTCACCGTGCCGAGCGGGGCGTCCGCCGCGTTCCGCGGCGGGGTGATCGTGTACGCGACCGATCTCAAGGCCCGCCTGCTCGGCGTCCCAGAAGATCTGCTCGACCGCGTGGGCGCGGTCCATCCGGACGTGGCGGCGGCCATGGCGGCCGGGGTGCGGCGGGTCACCGGGTCGTCGTTCGGGCTCGCGGTGACCGGCGTGGCCGGTCCCGACGAGCAGGACGGCCGGCCCGTCGGCACCGTCCACATCGCCGTGGCCGGGGCGGACGGCGACATATGGCACCGTGATGTCCTCTTGCGAGGTTCAAGGGAAGACATCCGCAAAAGTACTGTGACGGAGGGTTTGGATCTCCTGAGAGGTGTGCTGGAGGCTCTTGTGGGGGAACAATCAGGATGATTACCGCGTTACGTCACCAGCGAACATGCTCCCCACGGTCTGCCGTCCCGTTGGCCTATGCAGGTACGGTGGAGCTGTGAGCGAGGTTCGTGACCCATCGGTGAGGAGCAGGTCCGGCGTACGCCCGGCAAAGGGGCCGAGCGAACCAACGATGACGGCGAGGAGTATGTACGAAGGGCACCCGAAGAACGGGCGATACGAACCGACCGCGCGGAGCGTAGTGAAGACGCCTGCGCCGGGGAGGGAGCGACAGATGATCCTGCTGCGTCAGCTGCTCGGTGACGTGCTGCGGCGGCTGCGGGTGCGGCAGGCGCGCACCCTGCGTGAGGTCTCCACGCTGGCACGTGTCTCCCTTGGCTACTTGTCCGAGGTAGAGCGTGGTCAGAAGGAGGCGTCGTCGGAGCTGCTCGCCTCGATTTGCGGCGCCCTGGGCGTTCCGCTTTCGCAGGTGCTCCGTGAAGTGTCCGACCAGTTCGCGCTGGCCGAGCTTCAACACGCGCCCGTGCTGGCCGATGCGCCCGAGCACGAGCGTCTGCCCATGGCCGAGACCGTGTCCAGCACGATCTCTGGTCCCGAGTTCGATGGTTTTCCCGAAGTCAAGGACATGGTCGCCGCGTAGGTCGCGGTTGCCGCGTTCGTCCTTCACGATCGGACCGTCCCGCGTCGTCACGCGTGATGGCCTGTGTTCGTCGCTGTCCGGTGACCGTGCCCGTCAACGGGGTTGGCACCAGGGACAGTAGAAGACCGCTCTTTCGTATGGCCGCGCCCCGAGCTCGCCGCCGATCACTCTGTTGCCGCAGCGAAGACAGGGCCGCCCGGCCCGGCCGTACGCCCAGAGCCGCCGTCCGGGGCGCCTGTCGCCGGTGGTGACCGGACCGCCCGTTTCGTTCTTTCCCGCGTCCATCAGCCGGTGGGCCAGCCCCATCATTCCCGTCAGGTCGGCCACCTCTCCGACCGGCCGGAACGGCGAGACCCCCGACAGGAACAGCGTCTCGGCCCGCCAGATGGTGCCGATGCCCGCCACGTTGCGCTGGTCGAGCAGCGCCTCCCCGATCGTCGTCTCCGGCCGCGCCGCGATGTTGCGCGCCGCTCGCGCCGCCATCTCCTGGTCCCAGCCGGGGTCGAGGAGGTCGGGGCCGAGGTGCCCGACGACCTGGTCCTCCTGGTCGGTGCGCAGCAGGTCGACCATGCCGAGCCGGATGCCGACCGCCTGCCAGCGTTCGTTGGCGAGGATCAGCCTGATCAGGTGTCCCGCGCGCAGCGGCGCCCCGGCGCGCTCGACCCGCCAGCTGCCGTCCATGCGCAGGTGGGTGTGGACGGTGAGGCCGCCCGCCACCCTGGTCAGCAGGTGCTTGCCCCGGGAGGCGGTGGTGAGCACCGCGCGGCCGGACAGATCGGCCGTGGCGTGCCGGGGGACCCGGAAGTCCGAACGGGTCAGCACCCGCCCGTCGAGCGCGGCGCGCAGCCTGGCCGCGGTGCGGTAGACGGCGTCCCCCTCGGGCATCGCGCCGTCAGTCCCAGGCGGCGGGGTCGGCGACCAGCTCCATCACGCGCTCGGGCAGGGTGTCGGAGGCGATCTGGTCGAGGGTGACCTCCTCCAGGATGGCGCGCTCGCTGGCGCGCAGCGCGATCCACACCTGCTGGAGCGAGCGGGCCGCTCCCCGGTAACCGACGTGCTCGGGCCGCTCGCCGCGGACGTTGGCCAGCGGGCCGTCCACGGCGCGGATCACGTCGGCCAGGGTGATCTCGGCCGCCGGCCGGGCGAGGACGTACCCCCCTTCGGGGCCGCGCTGGCCGCGGACCAGCCCGGCCCGGCGCATCTGGAGCAGAATGTTCTCCAGGTATTTCGGGGGCATTTCCTGTTCCTTGGCCAGTTCGCCCACCGTGGTGGGGCCGCTGCCGGCGGCGGCCAGCTCGGCGGCGGCGCGAAGGGCGTAGTCGACACGGGCGGAGAGACGCATGTTGTCGATTATCCCGCCTGCTAAACCCCGGTTACGCGCAACCGGACCACTATCGGCCGATGATCTGAGAACCCGACCCCCGGCGCGCGGGCCGCGGTCACCGTCAGGCCCGGGCTCACCAGCACGTGGTCGATGCGTTCCACCGGGGCGTCGGCGGGGGAGGTGAGCGGGTTTCCGAGCGCCGTGAGCGGGTCCGACAGGCCCGCCGCCTCAAGGACGCGCATCGCGGGATCGCCCGGCCTGGTGTTCAGATCGCCCGCCAGCAGCACCGGCCGGCCCCTGGCCAGATCCCGGGCGATGGCGGCCACCTCGGGCGCCTGGCCGGGCGGCGCCTGCAGGTGGGTGCCGATGACGCCTACCTCCTTGCCCGCCACCTCGACGACGGCCGCCTGCGCCTGGGCACCGGTGGGGTAGTCGTGCCTGCCCAGCGGGTGGGAGGTGACCCACCGGACCGGCAGGTTCGTGATGATCGCGTCGCCCCACAGCGGGTCGGCCGCGGGCGCGAAGTGATAGCGCATGCCGAGCCCCTGGGCGACGCGCGCCAGGTCGTCGTGGCCGCCGTTGAGCAGCCACCCCCGGTCCACCTCGCTGAGCAGGACGACGTCGGGCCGCTCGCCGCGCGCCCAGGCGGCCACCCGGTCCAGGTCCAGGGTGCCCTTCAGCCCGAACCCCATGCGGATGTTGTAGGCGATCAGCGTGAACTCGTCCGTGGTGGCCGGCCGTACCTGCGGCAGGGGCCGCCAGGTGAGCGCGGCCACCACGGCCGCCGTGACCAGCGCCGCGACCGCGGGCAACCGGGGTCTCGGGCGGCCGGTGTGCTGGACGGCGCGACCGCGCACGGCCGCGCCCGCGACCGCGGCGACCGCCGCGGCGAGCAGCACGGGGATGACCCCGTTGGGGAAGCCGAGATCGGCGTCGTAACCGGCGTAGTAGAGGAAGACGGCGACCAGGAACACCAGCATCCCGCCCAGCAGCGCGATCCCGCCCCGCCGGGCGGGCGCGGGCGGCCGGGGCAGGCCGGCCAGTCCCAGGCACCCGCCGAGCGCGACCGCGGTGAGCAGGGCGAACGGCAGGGCCGAGGAGACGGCCAGCGACACCGCGCCGGCCGGCAGCAGCGCGATGACGACCCAGCGCCGGTAGGGGGGACGCGCGGCGTAGGAGGCCATCATGAACTGGCCGCAGACCAGCGCGGCCGCGACGACGGCGATCCGCCACGGGCCCGCCTGCTCCCCGCCCGGGTGCTCGGCCAGCCCGATCGTCGCCAGGTACATGCCGTGCAGCGCCACCGCAGGACCGAACGCGAACCACACCCCCGCCGGGGCGGGGTCGCCGGCCGGCGGCTGCCGCCGCATGAGCCACAGGAAGGCCGCTCCCAGCGCGATGACGGCGAGCCAGGGCAGGACGCCGTCCCGCCAGACGAGGTCGACCTGCCCGAGGGCGAGGTGGGCGATGGCCGAGGCGGCGAGCCCGGCGGCCAGGCCGGCCGGGACGGCCCTGCGGGGCGCGGTGAGCGCGCACCCGTACAGGAGGACCAGGCCGCACGAGACGCCGGCGCTGGACAGATAGAGCTGGGGGGTTCCGCCGTCGGTCGCCTGGAGCGCCAGCCGGGCCGCCACGAGCGCGACGGCGCCGCCGAGCGCGACCGGCCGCGCCCCCCATCGGCGGGCGACGGGCGCCGCGGCGAACGGGATCACGAACCACAGCGCCGCGTACAGTCCCATCCGCTCGGGAGGGGTGTCGCCCGCCCGGCCGAACAGGGTGATCAGCGACGGCAGGAAGACCCTGAGCAGGTCGGCGAACAGCACGACGCCGAGGGCCAGGGCGATCACCGTTCTGTGGTGCGCGGTGAGCGGGCGGAGCGGGATCCGGGAGGCGGGGGAGGTGTCGGTGGTGGCGGCGCCCATGAATGCTCCTCAGAAAGACATGAGTGATCCTCGGGTCAATGCCGCCGCGAACGCAAGGGGGAGCGGCACCGCACAGCGGAGGGCGGTGCCGGAGTGACACCGGAGGCGCGGCGGCCTTTCACGCGGAGACCCTGCCGCTAAACTGGCAGGAAGCTTTACTGAGCACTGGTTGTTCAACGCCGCTCGCGTGTTCTGTGATGAGACCAACGGGGACCGACGACAAGAAAGCCTGTGATGGAGCGACGTCCTGGCGTGCCCAGGTTGCTACGGGAGATCAACGACCGGGCCGCGCTGGAGCTGCTGCTCGCCTCCGGCCCGCTGACCAGGGGCCAGATCGGCGAGATGACCGGCCTGTCGAAGGTCACCGCCTCCCAGACGCTGTCGAGGCTGGAAGAGCGAGGCCTGGTCGAGGTGGTCGGGGAGCAGGCCGGTAACCGGGGGCCCAATGCCGCCCTTTACGGGGTGATTCCGTCGTCGGCCTATGTGGCCGGGCTCGATGTCGGACCCGAAAGGGTGACCACCGCCATCGCCGATATCAATGGCGAAATCGTGGCGGAGTCGAGTCTTTCCCCCAATGGGCACGACGATCCGGTCGCGCTGGTGCACAACGCGGTGGTGAAGGCCTGCCGCTCGGGCAAGGTCGCGCTTTCCCGCCTCAAGGCCATCGTGATCGGCACCCCTGGCGTGGTCGACCCCCGCACCGGCGACGTCCGGTTCTCCTTCGACCTGCCGGGCTGGCACGAGGGCAGCCACCAGGCCCTGGCCCAGGACCTGCGGCGGCCGGTCTCCATAGAGAACGACGTGAACCTCGCGGCGATCGCCGAGCGCGCCGAGGGAGCGGCAAAGGGCGTCGACGACTTCGTCCTGCTGTGGGTCGAACGCGGCGTCGGCCTGGCCGTCGTGCTCGGCGGCAGGCTGCACCGCGGGCGTTCGGGCAGCGCGGGCGAGATCGGCTACCTGCCGGTCCCCGGGGTGCCGCTGGCCGAGGACGTCAAGGCCGTCCCCGGCAGGATGCCCGCGCTCGCCGGCGGCCTGCACGCGCTGATCAGCGCCGAGGCCGTGGCCGAGTTGGCCGGGCCGTACGGCTTCGCGGGCGGGTCGGCGGCCGACGCCGTCCGCGCGGCCGTCGAGGACGGGGACGCCGGCGCGGCGTTCCTGGACGAGCTGGCCCACCGCCTGGCCCTCGGTGTCGCCTCGGTGTGCGTGGTCCTCGACCCGGCCCTCGTCGTGCTCAACGGCGAGATCGGCCGGGCCGGCGGAGCCGCGCTCACCCACCGCGTCGAGGAGGCGGTGGCGCGCATCTGCCCGATCAGGCCGGAGGTCGTGGCCAGCGAGGTGAAGGGCCGCCCCGTGCTGCGCGGCGCCGTCCTCGCCGCCCTCGACCAGGCCCGCGAAGAGATCTTCACCTCCTGAGCCCCTTCCCCTTTCCGGTCGCCGCCGGAGGCCGCCCGTCGCGCTGAGCCCCTTCCCGTTCTGATCGCCGCCGGAGGCCGCCCGTCGTGTTCCGGCGGCCGAGTTCCCGGTGTGATCCGTCATGCCGGAGCCGCGCGACCCGCGCCGGCCGCCCGGTGGCGGGGGCGTCAGGCGGTGAGCAGCTCGGCGGCGGCCTGGGCGTTGGCCCGGGCGGCGCCGTACGTCGCGATGTACGCCCCGGCCGAGGGCCGCCAGATCGGCAGGCCCATCTCCACGACGATCGCGTCCGGACGGCCCGCGAGCAGCGCCGAGACGATCTCCTGGCTCGCCCGGTGGCGGTGGGCGTCCTTCACCACGATCACCAGCGACCGGCCGCGGGCGCGTTCGAGCAGGCCGGCCGCGTCGGCGGCGTCCGGCTTGACCCGGGCGATCTCGGCCTCCGGCAGCCAGGGCGCGAACCCCCAGGGCACGTCGCCGACGGCGATCGTGGGCGGGGTGTCCACCTCGACGACGAACGGGTCGACCAGCGGGGCCGCGGTGCCCGACAGCCGCACCGCCCGGCGGGCCGCGGTCAGGCCGATGACGTTGCCGTCCCTGGCCTCCTCGCGGGGCGCGCCGAACCAGCCGCGCAGCCGGGCGACCCGTTCGGCGGCCTCCTCCAGGCGGGCGAGCGGCAGCCGGCCGTCGCGCACCGCCGCGACGATCTCGTCCTTGATGGCCTCGATCTGCTCGCGCGTCGGCAGCGGGCCGAGGCACAGCAGGTCGGAGCCCGCCGCGAGCGACAGCACGGCGCCGCCGCCGAGCCCGAAGCTCTCGGTGATCGCGTGCATGTCGAGGGCGTCGGAGACGACGACCCCGGAGTAACCGAGCTCACCCCTGAGCAGCTCGGTCAGTGCGGGCGCCGAGAGCGTGGCGGGCGCCGTGCCGGTCAGGAACGGGACCCGCACGTGCGCCGTCATGATCGACTTTGTGCCGGCCTCGATGGCGGCGCGGAAGGGGACGAGCTCACGCTCCCACAGCACCTCGCGCGAGACGTCCACCACGGGGATCTCCAGGTGGGAGTCCTGCCGGGTGGCTCCGTGCCCGGGGAAGTGCTTGACGCAGGCGGCCACGCCCGCGGCCTGCAGCCCGGCGACGGCCGCCACGGTGTGCCGCGCCACCAGGGCCGCGTCCGAGCCGAACGAACGGGTGCCGATGACCGGGTTGTCGTCGGCGGTGTTGACGTCCGCGTCGGGGGCCATGTCCAGGTTGACGCCGCAGCGCGCCAGGTCGCCGCCGATCGACCGGTACACCCGGCGGGTCAGCTCCACGTCGTCCACCGCGCCGAGCGCCGCGTTGCCCGGGTAGGGGCTGCCGACGTGGTAGGCGAGCCGCGTGACGTCGCCGCCCTCCTCGTCCAGGCTGACGACCGGGTCGCCCGCCTCGCGCAGACGCGCCGTGAGGTCCGCGAGCTGCTCGGCTCCCGCGACGTTGAAGCCGAAGAGCGTCACCCCGCCCAGGCCGTCCTCCAGATCGCGCAGGATCCAGTCGGGGGCGATGGTCCCGGGGAAGGCGGCGAGGAGCGTGCCGGCCGCGAGGCGGCGCAGCCCCCGGTCGCCGCCCACGGGAGACGCGCCCTGGGACGCGCCCGCGGAGAACTCAGACATGGTTGTACTCGACTCCTTCGTTGCGACGAGCGGGCAGGCCGCTGACGTCAGCCTTTCACGGCGCCGGCGACCAGGCCCGAGACCATGCCGGGTTCTCCATTCCCGGCTTCCCGTCGGGACCGCGCCCCTCCTGCCCGGGGGTGACTGCAGACAAACTAACAAGAAACTTTCTTAAAAAAAACCCCGCGAGCGGATCGTGACGAGAGGGACGGCCGCGCGCGGCCGCCGAGACCGGCAAGGGCGTCCTCCTGGACGAGGTGGCGCCGCGGCCCGCCATCGGGTCGCCGCGGTGACCATCGTCTGGACCCGGGCTGGTCGTGCGTCAGCGGCGACGCGGGAAGGGGCGGCGGTCAGGCGCCCGCCGGGCGTGAGGGGGACCACCAAGAAAAGGCAAGAAGCCGGTCATGTCAGACTTGCTGGTCATGCGCAATATCGTGCTCATCTCTGACCCCCGAGTGACCTCCATCCCCGTCGAGGAGAACGGTGAGGCGCTGGCCGACGCGCGCGGCGTGCTGAGTGTGGACGGCAGGCTCGCCGACCCCGCCGGCGCCTACGCCCACCTGCGCGAGGGGCTGCTGCGGCGGCTGGAGGACGCGCAGCGGCAGCTCCCGTTCGGCTACCGGCTGCTCGTGGTCGAGGGCTACCGGCCTCCCGCGCTGCAGCGGCGGTACTTCGAGGAGTACAAGGACGAACTGCGGACGGCGTTCCCGCGGATGTCACCCGAGGAACTGCACGTCGCGGCCAGCCGGTACGTGTCGCCCATCGAAGTCGCGCCGCACACGGCGGGCGCGGCGGTCGACCTCACCCTAGCCGCCGACGACGGCGCCGAGCTGGACATGGGCACCCCGGTCAACGCCAACCCCGAGCAGAGCGACGGCGCCTGCTACACCGACGCCCCGAACATCTCGGCGGCCGCGCGCCAGAACCGCAAGATCCTCGGTACGGCCCTGGAGTCGGCGGGCCTGGTCAACTACCCGACCGAGTGGTGGCACTGGTCCTACGGCGACCGCTACTGGGCCATGACCACCGGCGCCCCCACCGCCCTCTACGGCCCCCGCCCCCTCGCCTGACGCGCTTGGTCCGAGGTGTTCACGCCTCAGGTCCCGCCGTAGTGGAACGGTGAGATGATCAGCGCTCGGACGGTCTCGCGATACTGATCAAGGACGGGGACGAAGGCGTTCGGACCTTCCCGCTTCTATGAGTGACAAACGACGAGGTCTTCGGTCACAGTAGGTGATCAGGTCGCAGCCCGGACATGGTCACTGCCGGCAGGTCCGTCCAGTCGACGGAGATGTCTCTTTCATGACCGAACTGCCCCGCCATGGTGCCCGTCGCACGGAGCTGGGCCGGCGGGGGTGAGGAACGGCGCCGCCGTATCCGGGCGACGACGCCGTATGCCGGGCGAACCGGTAAACCTTCGTGGCCCCCCTCAGGCGCGCAGGCGGAGGCCGCGGGGGGTGGGGTGGAAGCCGGCCGCTTCCAGGGCGGTGGCGAGGGGGGAGTCGACGATCGCGGCGCCGTCGGCCTTCTCCACCGTCAGCTTCCCGAGCGCCCCGTCGCGCACGGCCAGTGCCAGGGCGTCGACGGCCGGCTGCAGACGGTCGTCGTCGGCGAAGGACAACAGGGTTTTTCCGCCGCGCTCGACGTACAGGACGAGGCGGCCGTCCACCAGCACCACCAGCGCTCCGGCCTTGCGGCCGGGCTTGTGCGTCGAGTCGCCCGGATGCGCCGGCCACGGCAGCGCCGCCCCGTATGGGCTGGCCGGGTCGGTGGCCGCCAGCACCACCGCCCGCCGCTCCACCGCCGCACGACTCGGCGGAGGTGAACCGTAAGGGCTTCCGCCCTGACCGGGCGAGCCGTACGGGCTTTCCCCCTGATCGGATGGGCCGTAAGGGCTTCCGCCGCCACCCGACCGGCCGTAAGGGCTTCCGGCTTCACCCGGAGGGACGGACGAGGCGGTGCCGGTGCTCCATTCGCTGGTGTCGGGGAACGAGGGAGGGGGGACGGGCGGCGCGTCGCCGAAGTCGGCGGGGGTGAGCCGCGCGAGGGTGGCGGCGGAGGCGCGCATGCGGTCGACGGCGCCGGCGAGGGCGAACTGGGCGCCGCCCAGGCCCTCCACGAAGTAGCCGCGGCGGCACCGGCCGGTCTCTTCGAACGCGCGGAACACCGGGTAGACGCCGGCGAACCCGCCGGTGAGGCGCTCGGCCGCCACCGCGCCCTTGGTGACCACGCCGTGCCGTTCGAGCAGCACCTCGGCCTGCGCGTGGGCGCGCTCGGTGACGTCGCCCGCGACCTCGGGCAGCAGCCACCAGCGGCCGCTCACCGTAGGTGGGCCCGCCCGCGTCGGCAGCACGGGCCTTCGCCGGCGGGTCGCCGTGGGCCGGTGCGCGGGCCGGCCGGAGCCGAGCGCCGCGCGCAGCGGCGCGAGGGTGTCCCCCGAGACCTGCCCGGACCACACGAGATCCCACAGGGCGCCCGCGAGCGCGGTGTCGTCGAGCGAACCCGCGCGCGCCGAAAGATCGCGGAAGAACAGCGCGCCGCCGCCGCCCAGCGCCGTGAGGATCTCTTCGTGCAAGGGGGTCAGCGTGATCGCGGCCGGCGCGGGCAGCAGCAGCGGGGCGGTGTCGGCGAAGAACAGGGCGACCCAGCCGTCGCCGCCGGGCAGCGCCCCCTGACCGGACCACAGGACCTCGCCCGAGGCGGTCAGCTCGTCCAGCAGAGCCGTCTCGTAACCGGGCACCCGGCTCGGCAGGACCAGCGTCTCCAGCGCCGACGCGGGCACGGCGGCGCCCTGCAACCGCTCGATGGCGTGCACCAGGGCGTCCATGCCGCGAGCGGAGCGGCCCTCGGTGATGCCGTGCCAGGCCGCGGAGAAGGCGGCCAGCGCCTCCGGAGGGACCGGCTCGACCTCCTTGCGGAGCCGGGCCAGCGACCGGCGGCGCAGCAGCCGCAGCACCCCCGCGTCACACCACTCTTCGCCCCAGCCGCCCGGCCGGAACTCGCCGGAGACCACCCGGCCGGAGGACGCCAGCCGCCGCAGCGTGTCGGCCACGACGGCGACGCCCAGGCCGAACCGGCCCGCGGCCGTGGCGGCGGCGAAGGGACCTCGCGTGCGGGCGTGCCGGGCGAGCAGGTCGCCCAGCGGGTCGGCCGCCGGCTCGAGGAACACGTGCGGCACCCCCATCGGCAGCGGCGCGCCGAGCGCGTCGCGCAGCCGGGCGGCGTCCTCGATGGCCGCCCACTGCTCGGCTCCTGCGACCCGGACGCGGATCGCCCGCCGGGCCGCTTCGAGATCGGCCGCCCAGCCTGGGTCGCCGCCCCGCACGGCGATGTCCTCAGGCCGCAGCGGGCCGTGGGTGCGCAGCAGGTCGGCGAGGTCTTCGGCGTCCCGCAGCGGACGGTCCAGCCGTGCCAGCTCGCGTTCGGTGTCGGCCACGATGTCGGGATCGAGCAGCTCGCGAAGATCGGCCTCGCCCAGCAGCTCGGCGAGCAGGTGGGTGTCCAGCGACAGCGCCTGGGCGCGGCGTTCGGCGAGCGGCGCGTCCCCCTCGTACATGAACGCGCCGACGTAGGCGAACAGCAACGAGGCCGCGAACGGCGAGGCCTGGGTGGTCTCGACCTCGACCACGCGCACCCGGCGGGCGGCGACGTCGCGCATGAGACGCACAAGACCCGGCACGTCGAAGACGTCCTGCAGGCACTCGCGCATGGTCTCGAGAACCACGGGGAACGAGCCGTACTGGCTGGCGACCTTGAGCAGGCCGGCGGCGCGCTGGCGCTGCTGCCACAGCGGCGAGCGCCTGCCGGGGTTGCGGCGGGGCAGCAGCAGGGCGCGGCCCGCGCACTCGCGGAACCGGGAGGCGAACAGCGCGGACCCGCCGAGCTCCTCGGTGACGATCTGCTCGATCTCGTCGGCGTCGAACACCGCCACATCGGTGGGCGCGCCGTCGAGCGTGTCGGGGATGCGCAGCACGATGCCGTCGTCGGAGTGCAGGGCCTGGACGTCCACGCCGTAGCGCTCGCGCAGCCGCCTGCCGATGGCCAGGGCCCAGGGCGCGTGGACGCGGGCGCCGAAGGGGCTGTGCACGACGACCCGCCAGTCGCCGAGCTCGTCGTGGAAGCGCTCGATGAGCAGAGTGCGGTCGTCGGGGACGTAACCGGTGGCCTCGCGCTGCTCGGCCAGGTAGGACAGCAGGTTGGCGGTGGCGAAGGCGTCGAGCCCCGCCTCGGTGAGGCGGTCGGTCCTGCCCTCGGACAGCTCGCGGGTGAACGCGCCGAGGGCCCGGCCCAGCTCGGCGGGACGGCCCGGGGTGTCGCCGTGCCAGAACGGCAGCTTGCCCGGCTGGCCGGGCGCGGGGGAGACGAGCACGCGATCGGCCGTGATGTCTTCGATGCGCCAGGAGGTGGCCCCGAGGACGAAGACGTCGCCCACCCTGGACTCGTACACCATCTCTTCGTCCAGCTCGCCGACCCGCCTGCCGCCGCGTCCGGTGTCGCCTCCGGCGAGGAAGACGCCGAACATGCCGCGGTCAGGGATGGTGCCGGCGTTGGTCACCGCCAGGCGCTGGGCGCCGGGACGGCCGGTGACCCGGCCGGTCACGCGATCCCACACGACGCGCGGGCGCAGCTCGGCGAACTCTTCGCTGGGATAGCGGCCGGCCAGCATGTCGAGGGTGGCCTCCAGCGCGCTGCGCGGCAGCGTGGCGTACGGGGCGGCCCGTCTGACCAGGGCCTCCAGCTCGTCGACGGTCCACTCGTCCAGCGAGCACATGGCCACGATGTGCTGCGCGAGCACATCGAGGGGGTTGCGCGGATAGCGCATCTCCTCGATCTCGCCGGTCTTCATGCGCTCGGAGACGACGGCCGTCTGCAGCAGGTCGCCGCGGTACTTGGGGAAGATCACGCCTTTGGAGACCGCGCCCACCTGGTGGCCGGCCCGGCCGATGCGCTGCAGGCCGCTGGCCACGCTCGGCGGCGCCTCGACGCAGGCCACCAGGTCGACCGACCCCATGTCGATGCCCAGTTCGAGGCTGGAGGTGGCGACCACGGCGGGCAGGCGCCCGGACTTCAAGGCCTCTTCGATCTGGGCGCGCTCTTCTTTGGAGACCGACCCGTGGTGGGCGCGGACGATCTCTGGGACCACGCCGGCGGACGCGCCGGCCTGCGCCATCATCTCGGCGGGAGCGGCGGACGACGCCGACGGCCCCGGCGGGATGCCCGGCCGTGCGCCGGCGGGGGACGCGGGCGCGCCGCCGGGCGTGGTCGTCCACAGGTCGTCGGGAGGCAGGGGCGCGGGGCCGCCGCCGGTCGCCTGTTCGAAGGCCAGCTCGTTGAGGCGGGCGCACAGGCGCTCGGCCAGGCGGCGGGAGTTGGCGAAGACGATCGTCGAACGGTGGGCCTGGATGAGGCCGAGCAGGTGCTCCTCCACGTGAGGCCAGATGGACCGCCGCGCCGGAGGCTCCAGCAAGGACGCCTCGGGATCGGCCGGAGGCCCCTGCCGGGGGGCGGTGTCGAGCTCGGTCATGTCCTCCACGGGGACGACCACGTCGACCTCGATGACCTTCTCTGAAGGCGGCTGGACGACCGTCGTCGGCCGGGCGCCGCCCAGGAACGTCGCCACCTCGCTCACGGGACGCACCGTGGCGGACAGGCCGATGCGCTGCGCCGGCCGGGCCAGCAGGGCGTCGAGCCGTTCGAGGGTCAGCGCGAGATGGACGCCGCGCTTGGTGGCCGCCACCGCGTGCACCTCGTCGACGATGACCGTCTCGACGTCGCGCAGCGCGTCACGGGCCCTGCTGGTCAGGATGAGGTAGAGCGACTCGGGCGTGGTGATCAGGATGTCCGCCGGGGCGGCGGCGAAGCGCCGGCGGTCCTCCGCCGCCGTGTCGCCCGACCGGATGGCCACCGAGATCTCGGGGGCGGGAAGCCCCATGCGCCGCGAGGTCTGCTTGATGCCGGTGAGGGGAGCCCGCAGGTTGCGCTCGACGTCGACGGCCAGCGCTTTCAGCGGCGAGACGTACACGACCCGGCACCGCCGCGCGGTGCCCTGCTCTCGTGCCCGCCGCCCCTTCGCCCCCGGCGCGGCCTGCGGCGGGCCGGCGGCCACGCGCTCGGCGGCGAGACGGTCGAGCGACCACAGGAACGCGGCGAGCGTCTTGCCCGACCCGGTGGGGGCGACGACGAGGGTGTTGTCACCGCGGGCGATCGACCGCCACGCCCCCTCTTGCGCGGACGTGGGTGTGGCGAAGGCGTCGGTGAACCACTGCCGGGTCACCGGAGAGAAGTGGTCGAGCGCGGATCCGGTCACCGCTTCATCATGCAACCCGCCACCGACAGAACGCGCCACCCGTCCACCTGACGTGCGCGAACGCGGACGAGCGGCACGCCAGGACACATATCACCGGCACGCCGCGCCGCCCGGACTTGACATGGCGCACGCCAGGAACGTCACCTGGGGTTATGGGCATCGACTACGCGGCCATCGAGGCGACTCGAGAGCGGATCCGCGGGCAGTACCTCCAAGCACGACGGCCAGAGAGCAGCGCACGTGGCCTGCACCATTTCGCACTGATCTGCTCGGACGTCGAGCGGACCATCGAGTTCTACCAGGGTCTCCTGGAGTTCCCGCTCACCGAGATCTTCGAGAACCGCGACTACAAGGGTTCCAACCACTTCTTCTTCGACATCGGCAACGGCAACCTGCTGGCCTTCTTCGACCTCCCCGGGCTCGACCTGGGGCCCTATCAGGAGGTGCTGGGCGGCCTGCACCACATCGCGATCTCGGTCGAGCGCGGCAAGTGGCAGAGGCTCAAGGACAAGATGGACGCCGCGGGCGTGCCCTACCAGCTCGAAAGCGACGCCTCGATCTACTTCCGCGACCCCGACGGGGCACGTCTGGAGTTACTGGCCGACCCGCTCGGAGAGATGTACGGCTCTCGCATCCTCTGAGCCGCCCGCCGGGCCGCGCACAGGGCCGGGTGACGGGCCTGTGCGCCGGGCCGGGCGCGGGGACGGCGCACGCCGGGCCGGGCACCATACTGAGAGCATGCGCTTGACGGACTTCTGGAGCCGGATGAACCGCCACTTCGGCGAGAGGTACGCCGAGTCCTGGGCGCGTGACTACGTCATCGCCGAGCTGGGCGGCCGCACCGTGGTCCAGGCTCTCGCCGACGGCGAGTCCGCCAAGGACGTGTGGCGCGCGGTGTGCGGGGTCACCGAGGTCGACTCCCGGCTGCGCTGACCCGCCGCGTCCCCTTCCCCGATGCGAGGGCGCCGGAGCCGACGCCCGCCGGTGAACCGTCCCGCACCGTGCTTTGAGGGTCATGGCGGAGCGGATAGCGCGGTCACGACAGGTGCCGCGCTCACACCAGGTAGCGGTCGCCGTCCTGCCGGGTAGCGGTCGCGCGCACGACGGATGGCGGGCGCGGTCGCGCGGAGCAGCGGTCGTGGTCACGACAGTGTCGGTCGTGGTCACGACAGGTGTCGGGCGCGGTCACGACGGATGGCGGGCTCACGACGGGCGGTCTGCGCGGGCTTCGGCGGTGGGGTCAGTGGCTGTGCCGTTGAGCTGTGATCGAACAGCCGTTCGGCTATATTGGGCATGCCGACGCCGGCGCCCTGGGCCCGTTCCGGGAAATTGTCGGTGGCACCCCGTAGCTTGCTAGCGACGGAAACGACTTCGACTCAACCCTCCAGGGGGCACCCCATGGCAGCCAACGACCGCGAGAAGGCCCTTGAGACCGCGCTCGCTCAAATCGAGCGGCAGTTCGGCAAGGGCTCTGTCATGCGCCTCGGCGATGACGCACGAGCCCCCATCGAGGTGATCCCCACCGGGGCCATCGCCCTCGATGTCGCCCTCGGCATCGGCGGTTTCCCCCGCGGGCGCATCGTCGAGATCTACGGCCCCGAGTCCAGCGGTAAGACCACCGTGGCGCTCCACGCCGTGGCCAACGCCCAGCGCGCCGGCGGCATCGCGGCGTTCGTCGACGCCGAGCATGCCCTCGACCCCGAGTACGCCCGCAAGCTCGGCGTCGACACCGACGCGCTGCTGGTCTCCCAGCCCGACACCGGTGAGCAGGCGCTCGAGATCGCCGACATGCTGATCCGCTCCGGCGCGATCGACCTCGTCGTCATCGACTCGGTGGCGGCCCTCGTGCCCAAGGCCGAGATCGAGGGCGAGATGGGCGACAGCCACGTCGGCCTGCAGGCCCGCCTCATGTCCCAGGCCCTGCGAAAGGTGGCCGGCGCGCTCAACAACACCGGCACGACCGCCATCTTCATCAACCAGCTCCGCGAGAAGATCGGCGTCATGTTCGGCTCGCCCGAGACCACGACCGGTGGCAAGGCGCTGAAGTTCTACGCCTCGGTGCGCCTGGACGTCCGTCGCATCGAGACGCTCAAGGACGGCACCGAGCCGGTCGGCAACCGCACCCGCGTCAAGGTCGTCAAGAACAAGATGGCCCCGCCCTTCCGCGTGGCCGACTTCGACATCCTCTACGGCTTCGGCATCTCCCGCGAGGGCGGCCTGATCGACATGGGCGTCGAGCAGGGCTTCGTCCGCAAGGCCGGCGCCTGGTACACCTACGAGGGCGACCAGCTCGGCCAGGGCAAGGAGAACGCCCGCAACTTCCTGAAGAACAACCCCGACATCGCCAACGAGATCGAGAAGAAGATCAAGGAGAAGCTCGGCGTCGGGCCTCGCCTCGACAGCCCCGTCGAGCCCGCCGCGCCTCCGGCCGCCGCCGCCGCTCCCTCCGGGCGTGGCGCCAAGGCCCCCAAGCCGGGCGACGTCTGATTCGGGCCGCTCTCTGATGCCCTCCAGCGACGACGCCCCCGGCCGCCTACGGCAAGGAGATTGGGGAGCCTGGATCGAGGAGCCGGGCGAAGGTCCACCGACCTCGCCCGGCCCGCGCCGACATGGCCCCCGTCCCGGCGACCCGGCTTCGCCGACCTTTCCACGTCGAGGTGACCCCGCCTCGCCGGCTTCCCCGCGTCGAAGTGACCCCGCCTCGCCGGCCTTCCCGCGTCCCGGTGACCCGGCCTCGCCGGCTTCCCCGCGTCGCGGTGACCCTGCTTCGCCCGCCTTTCCGCCCGATGCCCCCGTTGACCGTCACTGGGCGCCGGGCGGCGACGAGTCCGCCTTCCCCGAGCCGTCGGCCGCCGCGCCCGGCGGTCGCGGCGGCGGCCGTCCGGGCCGGGGGTCGGCCCGGCGGCGGGCGGGCGGCGCGGCTCGTGGCGCGCGTGGCCGGTCCGCTGAGGGGTGGGGGCTCGACGGCCCGGTCGAGGGCTCACCGGCGGCCGAGGCGCCTCCGGCCGACCCTGAGGCGGTCGCGCGGGCGGTCTGCCTGCGGTTGCTGACCCTGGCGCCCCGCACGCGCGCTCAGCTCGCCGACGCCCTACGCAAGCGGAACATCCCCGACGAGGCGGCCGAGGCCGTCCTCGCCCGCTTCTCCGATGTCGGGCTCATCGACGACGAGGCGTTCGCCGAGGCGTGGGTCACCTCGCGGCACGCCGGGCGAGGGCTGGCGCGGCGGGCGCTCGCCGCCGAGCTGCGCACCCGCGGCGTCGACGAGGACACCGTGCGCGACGCCGTCGACCAGCTCGACCCCGACCAAGAACTGGACACCGCGCGCCGGCTCGTCGCCCGCAAGCTGGCAGGCACCCGCCATCTCGAACCCGCCGCCCGGGTCCGGCGGCTCGCCGGCATGCTCGCCCGCAAGGGCTACTCGGGCGGCCTGGCCTACCGCGTCGTCCGCGAGGCCCTAGAAGCCGAAGGCCAGCCCACGGAAAACCTCCCCGACACCTTCGAGTGACGTCCAGGACAATCCAAAGCCCGGTCCAGGCGAGACCTCTCCCCGGCACCTTCGGGTGACGTTCTTCGCAAATCGAAAGCCAGCCCACAGAAGGTGTCCCGGCGCCTTCGAGTGGCGTTCGGGGCTGACTGGAGGGCTGGTCCAGGGTGACCTCCCGGCGCCTTTGGGTGACGTTCTGTTACGAGGCGTGGCACGATGGTGATGTCACCTGATCGTGCAGGGGAGGAGGGAGCCAGATGACGGCGGCGTTCCCCGACTGGTTCTATCCAGGACCGCCCGGCGGCTGGACGGCCGACATGCTCGATCGCCTTCCCCCCGACGCGCCCCGGCACGTCGAACTGATCGACGGATCACTCATCATGATGTCGCCGCAGAGCGCCTTTCACATGCTCACGCTCAGGCTGCTCGAACGTGAACTCGACCCGCCCGCCGACCTGGCCGTGGTCCGCGAGATGAGCGTGACCCTCGGGCTCCGGCAGCGTCCAGAGCCCGACATTCTCCTGGTGAGGCGTGCGGCGATGGCGAATCTCGCGACCACGTCGTTCAAGCCCGAGGACGTTCACCTGGTCGTCGAGGTGGTCTCACCGGAGTCGGCCGAGCGTGACCGCACCACCAAGCCGATCAAGTACTCCGATGCCGGCATCCCATTCCTGTGGCGGGTCGAGCAGGAGGACGAGGCGCCGGTCGTCTACACCTTCGAACTCGAGCCGAGTGTGAAAGCGTATGTCCCGACCGGCATTCACCGTAAGCGGCTGCGAACGGTGATCGGGTTCGAGGTCGATCTTGATCTTGATCTTGGGCGGGTCGTCAGGTGAGGTCGCGGAGGGCGGGGAGGAGTTCTTTCTCGGCCCAGGCGAGGAACTCGCGCTGGTGGTCCGCGCCCACCTGCACCAGCGCCACGTGGGTGAAGCCGGCGTCGGTGAACTCCTTGACGGCTCGCACGACCGCGTCGACGTCGGATCCGCAGGGGACGTGCTCGGTCACGTCCTCCGGGCGGACGAACTGGGAGTAGGCCTCGAAGTTCACCGGTCCCGGCAGCTCAGAGAGCACCTTCCAGCCCGCTGGGAACCACTTCCAGAGCCGGTGGGCCCGTTCTCTGGCCGCGTCGGCGTCGGTGTCGTACGAGAGGGCGAGCTGCCCGTACACGGGCTTGCCCGCGCCGCCCGAGGCGTGGAAGCGCGACACGAGGTCGGCGTCGGGCTCGGTCGCGATGAGCGCGTCGCCGTACTCGGCCGCGAGGTCCACCGACTGCGTCCCTGAGGCGGCGATGCCGACCGGCACCGGCTGGTCGGGCAGGTCGTACAGCTTGGCGGAGTCGATCGTGAAGTGGTCGCCGCGGTAGCTGACGTACTCGCCGCCGAACAGGGCCTGGATGATCTCGATGGCCTCGCCGAACATCTCGTGACGGATGTTGACCGGCGGCCAGCTCCGCCCGACGACGTGCTCGTTGAGGTTCTCGCCCGCGCCCAGGCCGAGGGTGAAGCGGCCGTCCGACAGCGCGCCCATCGTCGCCGCCTTCTGCGCCACCACGGCGGGGTGATAGCGCACGATCGGGCAGGTGACGTAGGTCATGAACGGGATGCGCTCGGTGGCGTGCGCCACCGCCCCCAGCACCGACCAGGCGTAGGGCGAGTGCCCCATGTCCTCCAGCCAGGGGAAGTAGTGGTCGGAGATGGTCTCGTAGTCGAACCCGGCGCGCTCGGCGGCGACGGCGTCCTGGACGAGCTGCTTGGGCGGGGTCTGCTCGCACATAAGCGTGTAACCGATCTGTGCCATGGCGGCCCCATACCCGGCCGTACCGCGAACGTGCGGGATGCTCCGAAAATCTTCTGAATCCAGTTGAGGATGCGACAAGAAGGCAGAGAGATGTTCATCACTCGACAAGTGACCATTACCCTGACTTACTACGACATACAGGATCAATCCGGCGCAACGCCCTCGCCTCCCCGCTCCCGCGAGGGGACGAAAGTGGCCTGACGGGCGGACTTTGCTTGCTCGTTACCTCTCTGACGCTTAATCTCGACCACAGTGAGGAGTTACTCCGCGCAGCGGATTGCCATAACGGTGCACGACGGACGATCAAGACTGATCACACCCGGCTGACCGGCATCTCGATGCCGGCGCGTTGGACATATTCGTCTGACCAGGATCGCCCGGTCAGGCTGGTCCGTGCTGCGCGTGTAACCCCTTGCGTGCTGAGGCTCGCGACGCGAGGAGGGGTGGGCGCGCATGGATTCGACAGTCGTGATCATGCTGGCGGTGGCCGTTGTCTTGCTGGCACTTGTCGCGATCGTCGCGCTCGCCGTGCTGATACGCCGCACCGGTGCCGACCGGTCCGGCAGACGGGGGCCCACCGCCGAGGAGATCGCCGACGTCCAGGCCGAGCTGGAGCAGGCGCGCCGGGAAGGCGCCGAGATCCGGGTGAAGGCCGAGTCGGACGCCGGAGAGATGCTCCGCAGAGCCGAGACCGCCGCCGAGGGCGCCCTGCGCATGCGCAAGGAGGTCGAGGAGGAGACCCGCGTACTGAAGACCGAGCTGAAGGAGCTCAGGTCCGACCTCGAACGCCGGGAGAACCGCCTGGCCGAGCGCGAGCAGCGGCTCGACGAGGAGGCCCGCAGGCAGGCTGAGCGCGGCAGGAAGCTCGCCGAGACCGAGACCCAGCTCGCCGACCGCCGCGCCGAGCTGGACCAGGTGGAGGACAAGCGCCGCGAGGTGCTCGAACGGGTCGCCGGGCTCACGGCCGAGCAGGCCAAGGCCGAGCTGGTGATGACCATCGAGAACCAGGCCAAGCGCGAGGCGGCGCTGATCATCCGCGAGATCGAGGGGGAGGCCCGCAAAGAGGGCGAGAAGCGGGCCTGCAAGATCGTCACGTTGGCCGTGCAGCGCGTCGCGACCGAGCAGACCGCCGAGTCGGTGGTCAGCGTGCTGCACCTGCCCGGCGACGAGATGAAGGGCCGCATCATCGGCCGCGAGGGCCGCAACATCAGGGCCTTCGAGTCCACGACCGGCGTCAACCTCATCATCGACGACACTCCCGAGGCCGTGCTGCTGTCGTGCTTCGACCCGGTGCGGCGCGAGACGGCGCGGCTGACCCTGGAGAAGCTCGTGCTGGACGGCCGCATCCACCCGCAGCGCATCGAGGAGGCCTACGAGCGCAGCAAGGAGGAGGTCAAGGACCTCTGCGTCCGGGCCGGCGAGGACGCGCTCGTGGAGCTGGGCATCACCGACATGCACCCCGAGCTCGTCACCCTGCTCGGCCAGCTTCGCTATCGCACCTCCTACGGGCAGAACGTGCTCAAGCACCTCATCGAGTCGGCGCACATCGCCGGCATCATGGCCTCCGAGCTGCGCCTGGACCCGATGCTGCTCAAGCGCTGCACGGTGCTCCACGACATCGGCAAGGCGCTCACCCACGAGGTCGAGGGCAGCCACGCCCTGATCGGCGCCGAGATCGCCCGCCGCTACGGCGAGCACGAGGACGTCGTGCACGCCATCGAGGCGCACCACAACGAGGTCGAGGTCCGCACGGTGGAGGCGGTGCTCACCCAGGCCGCCGACGCGATCAGCGGCAGCCGTCCCGGCGCGCGCAGGGAGTCGCTGGAGGCCTACGTCAAGCGGCTGGAGCGCTTGGAGGAGATCGCGCAGTCCTACGACGGCGTCGAGAAGGTCTTCGCGATGCAGGCCGGCCGCGAGATCAGGGTCATGGTGCGCCCCGAGGCCATCGACGACATCCAGGCGCAGGTGATCGCCCGCGACGTCGCCAAGCAGGTGGAGGAGGAGCTGACCTACCCGGGCCAGATCCGCATCACGGTCGTCCGCGAGTCGCGCGCCACCGAGTTCGCCCGCTGAGCCGGGACGCGAGACCCGGGGGGCGCGCTCGTGGTGGGGCAAGGACGAGGAGCGGCCGCGGCCGCGCTCGTGCGGGCCGCGGCCACGAGAAGGCGGCACGAGCCCGCACACTCCGGCTCCTCCGCCCGCGCGTCCCCCGCGGGGGAGACACGGTCTCAGAGGTGGAAGAGCCGCTGGTAGAAGGCCAGTTCCGCGGCGAGGGCGGCGCTCTTGGTCTCGGCCTTGCGGAACTCGTGCGACTCGCCCTCGAATGCCAGGTAGACGCACGGCACCCCCCGCTCGTTCAGGCTCGCCACGAAGGCCTCCGACTGCGACGGGGGCACGATGGGGTCGTCCTGGCCCTGCATCAGCAGCATCGGGCAGTCGATCTGGCCGCACCTCGCCAGCGGCTCGCGGGAGGCGTACAGCAGCGGGTCCGAAGGGCCGACGAGCCATTCGACGTACCGTGATTCGAAGTCGTGCGTCGTGGAGGCCAGCGGGCCCAGCGTGCTGATGCCGGCGATCGCGACACCTCCGCAGAACAGCCCCGAGGAGCAGCAGGCCGCCATGGTGGTCCAGCCGCCCGCGCCGACGCCCCTGATAGCGATGCGGGCCGGGTCGGCGTGCCCGTCCGACAGCAGCCACTCGGCGGCGGCGATGGTGTCCTCGACGTCGATGACGCCCCAGTGCCCCTTCAGGCGGTCGCGGTAGGCGCGGCCGTAGCCGGTGGACCCGCCGTGGTTGACGTCGATGATGCCGATGCCGCGGCTGGTGAAGAACGCCTTGCGCAGGTCCAGGGCGGAGGTGGTGTGCGCGGCGGGCCCGCCGTGCACGAAGACCACGTACGGCGGCGCGGCGTCCCCTGCGCTGACCGCGGGGTTGGCGGGCGGGTGCACGTAGGCGTGCACGCGCCGGCCGGAGCGGCCGCGGATCTCCACCGGCCGGCAGGCCGGCAGGTAGGCGGCGTCGGGGAGTTCGCCGCTGTCGCTCCGCAGGCTCTCGGCGTGGCCGGTGGCGGTGTCGACCCGCACCACCGACCGGGGCATGTGCGCCCCGTAGGCGACACCGCAGACGATGGAGCCGTCGGCGCTGAGGCACGGCACCCAGCCGTCGTAGGGCAGGTCGAGGTCGGTGAGGGCGCCGGTGCGCGGGTCGAGGATGCCGAGCCGGAGGTCGGGCGTGCCGTGCAGGACCGCGACCCTGCCGTCGTCCAGGACGGCGTACGGCGTGCCGCCCAGTTCGCCGGGCGCCCACGCGAACTCCTCCTCGGCCGGGCACAGGGCGCGCGGCGCGGCGTCGTCGAGGCCGGCCTCGTAGAGGTTCCACCACCCCGACCGGTCGGAGACGGCGTACAAAGTGGAGCGGTCCTTCCAGCGCGGAGCGAGCACCGACTCGGCCGCTCCGCCCATGATCGGCCGGGTGCCGCCGTCGGCGAGGCTGGTGACGCGCAGTTCGGTGCCGGTCCAGGGCAGCCGGGGATGGTCCCAGGAGATGTAGGCGACGTGCCGGCCGTCAGGGGAGATCGACGGGAAGGCGTAGAAGTCGCCGCCCGTGACCCGCTGCCGCGGCTCGGCCCCGCCGCGTAGCGGGACCGACACGATGGACCGGACGACCTTCCCGCCGCCGGCGTGGCGCTCCTGGACGCACCACACCTCCTCGCCGTGCACGGTGAGGTCGGCATAGCGCAGGGCGGAGGGGGCGTCCGGCTCGGGGGTGATCGGCACCGGGTCGCGAACCGGCCCGGCACCGTCGTCGGGGACGAGGTAGAGCCGCTGGTCGGCGTGGCAGGCGAACACGACGCCGACCCCCGGCGCCACGGCGTACGACCGGCCGCCGTACTCGTGGACGCGGGTGCGGGCGTCCCACGGCGGGCTCAGCAGCTCGCGGCGGGCGCCGCCGGCGGCGTGGTGGACGAGGGTGCGCCGCCCGCCTTCTGCGGGTCGGTCCTCCTCCCACCAGATCTCTCCGGCGAGCGCCGTCGGGTATCCGGGACGCAGGCCGCCGCGGACGACGTCGGCGGTGGAGATCGGCGAGGGCCAGGCACCGAACGGCGATGACGGGTGCCCGGACGTGCGATCGGGGGGCATAGCGGCATCCTGCCGGAAAACACCGCCGCGCGTGGCGGCTACGCCACGGATCGTGCCGCCGGCATGGCCGGCCGGCGTTCACGGCGTCCGCCGCGTCGCCGGCCGGCCGGGCCGTCAGCTCCCGCTTACGCCGCCGGCCCCGCTGTCGACGCCGACCGCGGCCGGGGCGGCGACGGCGCCGACGCTCGTGCGGCGGCTGCGCCTGCTGCGCCGTTCGAGCACGTTGGCCAGGTAGCTCAGCGCCAGGTTGATCGCGATGTACACCAGCGAGATGACGATCGCGCTCGGGATCAGGTTGCCGAAGTTGGCCGGGATCTGCTTGAGCCCGAAGTTCAGCAGCTCCTCGTAGGCGATGACCCAGCCGAGCGCGGTGTCCTTGAGCAGGACGACCATCTGGCTGACGATGGCCGGCATCATCGCGGTCGTGGCCTGCGGCAGCAGGATGAGCCGCATGACGCCGCCCTTGCGCAGCCCGAGGGCGTACCCCGCCTCCGACTGGCCCTTGGGCACGGCCAGGATGCCCGCGCGGAAGACCTCGGCGAGCACCGAGCCGTTGTAGAGCGTCAGGCCGATGACCACGGCGGCGAACGCCGGCACGCTGATGGTGTAGCCGCTCATGGTCGCCGGACCGGCCTGGGCGAAGAAGATGAGCAGCAGCAGCGGGATGGCGCGGAAGAACTCCACGACGGCGCCCGCCGGCCGCCGGATCCAGGCGTGGTCCGACAGCCTGCCCAGTCCGAAGACGACGCCGAAGATCAGCGCGAGCACGGCCGAGATGATCGCGGCCTGGATGGTGGCGACCAGGCCGGGGATGATCTGGCCGGTCCACACCTCGGCCCGCAGGAACGGCTCCCACAGCCGGCCGGCGAACTGGCCCTTGTCGGCCAGGCCCTTGATCAGCAGGTACGCGATGCCGAGCACCACGACGGCCGACAGCAGGGTCAGGATGTTGTTGCGCAGACGCGCGCGAGGACCTGGGACGTCGAACAGGACGCTCGTGCTCATCGGGCCACCGCCATCCGCTTGGCCAGCCAGCCGAAGAAGAACCCGGTGGGCAGGGTGAGGACGATGTATCCGGCCGCGAACCCGAGGAAGATCGGCAGCGTGCCTCCGTAGTCGTCGAACATCTGCTTCATGACCGCCGACGCCTCGATGTAGCCGGCGACGATCACGATGGTGGTGTTCTTGGTGAGCGCGATCAGGATGCTGCCGAGCGGCGCGATCACCGAGCGGAAGGCCTGCGGGAGCACGACCATCCGCAGCGACTGCGTGAACGTCAGTCCGATCGCCCGCGCCGCCTCCGCCTGCCCGGGGGGAACGGTGTTGATGCCCGACCGCAGCGCCTCACAGACGAACGCGGCGGTGTAGGCGGACAGGCCCAGCGTGGCCCACCAGTAGTAGTTGGTGGCCGAGTCACTGGAGAGCGAGAGCTGCAGGGTGTCGCTCAGACCGAGTGCGCACAGCAGCAGCACCAGCGTGAGGGGGGTGTTGCGCAGGGTGTTGACGTAGATCGCCCCGGCGGCGCGCAGCACAGGTGTGGGCGACACCCGCATCGCGACCAGGATCGTGCCGAGGATCAACGCCAGGATCGCGCTCATCAGGGTCAGGCGGATCGTCGACCAGAAGCCCAGAAGGATCGTGCCGAGCTGTTCGACGAGTGGGCTGAAGTCGAGAAGTGATTCCATCGGACTCCACCGGAGACGGGGAGCGCCGGTGAGGTGACCTCACCGGCGCGTGGACAAGGGGATCAGCCGCAGCCCTCGGCGGTCGGCGCGCCGGTGGCGGTGAACTGCAGACCGGTGCCGGAGAAGTGCTTGTCGAACAGCTTCTGGATCGTCCCGTCCGAGTACATCTCGGTGATGGCCTTGTTGACGGCCTCGCAGGTCTCCTTGTCGCCCTTCTTCAGGCCGACGCCGTACTTCTCGTCGGTGAACGGGGCTCCGGTGACCTTGAGCGAGGGGCCCTCGCGCTTGGCGTAACCGGCGAGGATCATGTCGTCGGTGGTCACCGCGTCGATGGCGTTGCCCTTGAGCTTGGTGATGCACTCGTCGTAGGCGCCGGCCGGGACGAGCTGGACGTCGACCTTCTTGTTGTCCTTGTTGGTGCCCTCGGCGATGTTCTTCCAGGAATTGGACCCGCTCACCTGGCAGATGCGCTTGCCCTTGAGGGTGTCCAGGGAGGTGATCGAGGAGTCGTCCGCGCGCACCAGCGTGTCCTGGTGGGCGACGTAGAACGGCCCGGCGAAGGTCACCTTGGGCTTGCGCGCCTCGGTGATGGAGTAGGTCGCGACGATCATGTCGACCTGGCCCTGCTGGAGGAAGGTCTCGCGGTTGGCCGAGCGCGCCTCCTTCCAGGTGATGCCCTCCGGCGGGACGCCGAGCTTGCCGGCCAGGTAGGTCGCCACGTCGACGTCGAAGCCCTCGACCGTGCCGTCGGGCTTCTTCAGGCCCATGCCGGGCTGGTCGTACTTGACGCCGATGGTGAGCTTCTTGTCGTCCTTGGCCTTCTGCAGAGCCGTCGTCGGGCCGCTGTTGCCGCAGGCGGCGAGGCTGCCGGCCAGTGCCGCGGCGGACAGGAGCAGGGCCCCGAACCGTCGTGAACGCATATGCGTGTACCTCAGCTTTCTTCGTGACGTGCGTAACAGCGTGACGAGCGTCTTGCGAACGAGCGTTTTGCGAACGAGCGTTTTGCGGATGAGCGACCCGCGGGCGAGCGGCTTGCGGACGATCGGCCCGCGGGGAAGCGATGTGCGAGGGGCGACTTTCTCATGAACGACGAGCGGCGGGCGACTCGCGGGGGGCGGCCCGCGCGGGCGGCCCGCGTGGGACGGCCTGGCGAGCGCGGATCGTGAGACGCCGGACGCGGCCCCGGACCGCGTCCGTACGACGACCCGATGCGGGCCGCCGTACGGACGCGCGCGTACACGACTGCCGATCAGTGGGTCAGGATCTTGGACAGGAAGTCCTTGGCCCTGTCGGTGCTGGCATTGGTGAAGAACTCCTCGGGGGTGTTCTCCTCGACGATCTGGCCCTCCGCCATGAACACGACGCGGTTGGCGGCCCGGCGGGCGAAGCCCATCTCGTGGGTGACCACCACCATCGTCATGCCGTCGCGCGCCAGGCCGATCATCACGTCGAGCACCTCCTGGACCATCTCGGGGTCCAGCGCGGAGGTGGGCTCGTCGAACAGGATCATCTTCGGGTCCATCGCCAGCGCGCGGGCGATGGCCACCCGCTGCTGCTGGCCGCCCGACAGCTGTGCGGGGTACTTGCTCGCCTGGCTGGCGATGCCGACCCGTTCGAGCAGCTCCATGCCCCGCTTCTCGGCCTGTTCGCGCGGCACGCCCCGCACCTTGATCGGGCCCAGCGTGACGTTCTCCAGGATCGTCTTGTGCGCGAACAAGTTGAAGGACTGGAACACCATCCCGACGTCGGACCGCAGCCGGGCCAGCGCCTTGCCCTCGGAAGGCAGCGGCTGCCCGTCGAAGACGATGGTGCCGGAGTCGATGGTCTCCAGCCTGTTGATCGCGCGGCACAGCGTCGACTTCCCGCCCCCGGACGGGCCGATCACCACCACGACCTCCCCCCGGGAGACCGTCAGGTTGATATCCCTGAGCACATGCAGCGCACCGAAGTTCTTGTTGACGTTCTCGACTCTGACGAGAGGAGTCGCGTCCCCGTTGTCCGTCATGGTGGACAACGTAAGTGGTCCGGGGCACTGGTCACTAACCAGGTGGTACCGATCGCATCACGGCCTGGACACGACCGGGGCGCCCCGCACGCTGGAACGTCGCACCGGCCGCCGGGGCGAGCGGCGTGCCATGAGCGCCGCGGAGCGCCTACCCTTGTCTGTTGAGATGACTGTCACCGAGGAGCGCGCCCGCACGTACGAGGTCATCACGTACGGGTGCCAGATGAACGTTCACGACTCAGAGCGGCTCTCCGGCCTGCTGGAGGACGCCGGGTACGTCCGCCCAGGCGACGGCGAGACGGCCGACGTCGTCGTGTTCAACACCTGCGCCGTCCGCGAGAACGCCGACAACAGGCTGTACGGCAACCTCGGCCATCTGCGTCCGGCCAAGGTGCGCAACCCCGGCATGCAGATCGCCGTGGGGGGCTGCCTGGCGCAGAAGGACCAGGGCGAGATCGTCCGCAAGGCCCCGTGGGTCGACGTGGTCTTCGGCACGCACAACATCGGCTCGCTGCCGGTGCTGCTCGAACGGGCCCGCATCGCGCAGGAGGCCCAGGTCGAGATCAAAGAGTCGCTCGAGGTCTTCCCGAGCACGCTGCCCACCAAGCGCGAGTCGCCGTACGCCGCGTGGGTGTCCATCTCGGTCGGGTGCAACAACACCTGCACGTTCTGCATCGTCCCGGCGCTGCGCGGCAAAGAGAAGGACCGCCGCCCCGGCGACGTCCTCGGCGAGGTGCGCTCCCTGGTCGACCTCGGCGTCCTTGAGGTCACGCTCCTCGGGCAGAACGTCAACACCTACGGGGTCGAGTTCGGCGACCGGCTGGCCTTCGGCAAGCTGCTGCGCGCCTGCGGCGACATCGACGGGCTCGAGCGCGTGCGCTTCACCTCGCCGCACCCCGCGGCGTTCACCGACGACGTCATCGCCGCCATGGCCGAGACGCCGAACGTCATGCACCAGCTCCACATGCCCCTGCAGTCGGGTTCCGACCGCGTCCTGAAGGCCATGCGCCGGTCCTACCGGGCCGAGCGCTACCTCGGCATCATCGAGCGGGTGCGCGCCGCCATGCCCGACGCGGCCATCTCCACCGACATCATCGTCGGCTTCCCCGGCGAGACCGAGGAGGACTTCCAGGCCACGCTGGACGTCGTCCGCGAGTCGCGCTTCGCCAACGCCTTCACCTTCCAGTACTCCATCAGGCCCGGCACGCCCGCGGCCACCATGGACGGCCAGGTGCCCAAGGAGGTCGTCCAGGAGCGGTACGAGCGGCTCGTCGCCCTGCAGAACGACATCTCGTGGGCCGAGAACAAGGCCCAGGTGGGCCGCGTCCTGGAGGTGCTGGTCGCCGAGGGCGAGGGCCGCAAGGACGAGGCGACGCACCGCATGTCCGGCCGCGCGCCCGACAACCGCCTGGTCCACTTCGTTCCCGCGCAGCACGGCGAGGGCGGGGCGGACGCCGGCGGCCCGCCGCGGCCGGGCGACATGGTCACGGTCGAGGTCACCTACGCCGCTCCCCACCACCTGGTGGCGGACGGTCCCGCGCTGTCGCTGCGCCGCACCCGCGCCGGCGACGCCTGGGAGGCCAGAGAGAGCGCGGCCTGCGGCACCGGTGGCGGCGGCTCCGGCAAGGCGGGCGCGGTGTCGCTCGGCATGCCGTCGGTCCGCCGTTCCTGACCCGGCCGCGGCGGGCCCTGGCGCGCCGTGTTCGCCGTGCTCAGCGTGCTCGCCGTGCTGGTCGTGCTCGTCCTGTTCGTTCTGGCTCCGATGAGACGCTCGCAGTAGTCCCTGCGGAAGTCGGTGAAGGTCGCGCACGGGTTCGGCATCGGGCGCGGCCCATCGTCCACCCGGCGCGGCGGGCCGTCCGGCGCCTGAGTCGCCTCCGGGCCGGTCCTGGCGTCCGGCGGCGGCCGCTGTTCCCGGCGGTCCTGAGAGGGCGGCCGCGGCGTCTGGCGGGCCGAAGGCGCCGGTCGCGGCCGTTCGCCGGTGGGTTGTGCCGGTCGCGGCCGTTCACGGGCGTCCGGAGGCCGCTTGGCACGGTCCTCGGAGTCCTTCGAGCTCGGCGAGCCCTTCCGGCGCTGCGGCCCCTGAGGGCCGGCTGAGGTGGACGGGCGACCGGACCCGGGTCGTCCGTGCTTCCCGGACGGCACGGCGCCTGCCGCTCGCGCTCCGTTCCGCTTGCGGTCGTCGGGGGAGCGGCGTCCCTCTCCTTGCGCCGCCAGGCCGAGGGGCGGCATCGCCTCGGTCCACCCGCCCTCGGGCCGGCCGGGCCGGTCCTCCGGCGACGTGGCGGGCCGGCGACCTGCCCGTTCCCGGTGTTCGAATACTCCGCGGCCCTCCGCGTGCCCTTCCGCGCGGGCCGCGGGGCCCGGACGGGGGGTCGCGAGCGCCTGCGCGCGCACTGATCGGGAAGCCGGATCGGGCGACGCCGCCGGGGATCCCGGCGCGCACGCGCCGGCGCAGACGATCACGGCGAGCCCGAGAACGCCGAAGATCACCGTGACGCCGCCGCGCGGCCGCACAGTTCGACATGAGATCGGTCCAAGTGATGACAAGTCGTGATTCTTCCGTGATTGAGGTGCGGTAAATCGGCCTATGGGGCTAGTGTGACGACCGCCCGCGGAAGCCGGTGCGCTTTCTCCCCGATAGGCCGCAGGAGTCAACACATGGATCGGCACGACCATCCGTCGCCGGGCCGCTACAACGAGTCCAGCTCTGCACTGCCCCCCGAGTACCTCTCCTCGGAGCCCCCATCTCGCGCGGGCTCCCGGAGGCGGACCATCGTGATCTGCGCGGCGGCCGCCGTGTTCGCCGCCGCCGTCACCGCCGGAGGGGTGATCAAGCTGACCGGCGGCTCTGACCCGGTCAGCAGCCGATCGTCCGCGCAGGACGCCGGCTCCGGTGCCGAGGCGGGCGACGACGCCGCCGCGACGGGCGACTCGTCGGCCGACGACGCCACCTCCGACGACGCCACCTCCGACGACGCGACCTCCGATGTCGCCACGTCCGGCGACGCTTCCACCGGCTCCGCCGGATCGGCGGGCTCCGGCGGCGGAACGAACGGTTCCTCCGGCTCAGGACAGGCCGGCGACGGCGGGGCGCAGGCCGCGCCCAACGGCCAGGAGGCCGAGCCGGGCGGCAGGTCGGAGAACGCCAAGAGCAAGCTGACCACCAAGACCGACGCGCAGACCGAAGGCCGCGGCGGCCCGCGGCCGGACGGGCCGGTGGGCTACGTGGAGCCCTACCCGCAGCAGCAGCGACGGCCCTCAGGCCCGGACGCCCCCTCATCCGAGCGGTCCACCTCCCCGTCGGCCACCCCCAGCGCCAAGCCGACGCCGAAGCCCACCCCCAAGCCGCCTGCCAAGCCCACCCCGAGGCCCACCCCGAAGCCGACGAAGAGCACGGCCAAGCCGTCGCCCTCTCCGACCGGCAAGTCCTCGACGGTCGTGGCCGCCGAGGACGAGGTGGCGCGCCTGACGAACATCGCCAGGGAGAAGGAGGGCTGCGGCCCGCTGCGCATCGACGAGCAGCTGCGCGCCGCGGCCCGCGGGCACTCGGACGACATGGCGGCCAAGGGGTACTTCGACCACACCTCCGCCGACGGGCGCTCCCCGTGGGACCGCATCAAGGCGGCCGGGTACAAGTCCTCGATGTTCGCCGAGAACATCGCGCGCGGCCAGGCCACGCCGGCGGCGGTCGTCCAGGGATGGCTGAACAGCCCCGGGCACCGGGCCAACATCATGAACTGCAAGCTCAAGGCCATCGGCGTGGGCGTGCACTTCGGCAGCGGCGGCCCCTGGTGGACCCAGGACTTCGGCGGCACCTGATCCCGAGCCGGCCGGCCTCGCGGACCATCGGTCCGCGGACCGGCCGGCCGGGGATAGCCTGATCTTGTGCTCGTCGCCGCGGCCGTGTGCCCGCATCCTCCGCTGATCGCGCCCGCCCTCGCGGGCGCGGCGGCGCCAGAGCTGGACGCCCTGCGCGAGGCGTGCGCGGCGGCCGTCCGATCGCTCGCCGAGCCCGCGCCGGACGCCATCATCGTCACCGGCGGCGCCGACGGGCTGACCGAGGCGACCTCCTACGGGCCGGGCGCCGCGGGGAGCCTCGCCCCGTGGGGGGCCGACGTGCGGGTCGGCGCCGGCGTCCCCGTCCTGCCGCTGTCGCTGACCATCGGGCGCCTGCTCGCCGACCTGGCGGGCATCGGGCCGGTGGCCGGGTACGAGGCGGTGCCCTCCGACGCCCCGCCCGCGACGTGCGCGCGCGCCGGTGCGGCGCTTGCGGGCCGCGCCGGCCGGGTGGCGCTGCTGGTCATGGGCGACGGCTCCGCCAAGCTCACCGTCAAGTCCCCCGGCTACCTCGACCCTGGCGCGAAGGCTTACAACGAGGCGCTCGCGCGGGCGCTCGGCGCGGCGGACGCGGCAGCCCTGGCCGCGCTCGACCCCGCCGAGGCGGCCGGCCTGTGGGTCGCGGGCCGGGCGGCGTTCCAGGTCCTCGCCGGCGCGGCGGCGGGCGGCGGGCACGGCGGCGCCGGTCTGCGGGGCGAGGTGCTCTACGATGACGCTCCCTACGGCGTCGGATATCTGGTGGCGCGCTGGAGCCCGGCCTAGGCCGCCCGCCGCTTCCCCACCCGATCGGGACGAGGCCGCGTCCGAGTGTGGTTACGGTGAATACAGGGGGACGGCGACGGCCGTGCCCGCGATCAGAGCGCTCGGATGGACATGATCAGATGGTAGACGTCGCCTTCGGCAGCGTGCCGACACCGCTCGGTGACGTGCTGGCCGCCGTCACCCCCGACGGTGTGGCGGCCACCGCGTTCCAGGACGCGCCGCGGGTCAGGCGCAAGATCCTCGACCGCCTCGACGCCGCCGTCGTCGACGATCCCGCGCGCACGGCCGAGGCGCGCGAGCAGCTGGCCGCGTACTTCGCCGGGCGGCTCACCGCGTTCACGGTGCCGGTCGACTGGCGGCTGATGTCGGTCCTCCAGAGGCGGGTGCTGGGCACGCTGTACGAGACCGTCGCCTACGGCAAGGTGACGACGTACGGCGAGCTCGCGGCCGGCAGCGGCGCCGGCGTCCCGGCCCGCGCCATCGGGTCGATCATGGGGAGCAACCCCATCCCGATCATCGTGCCGTGCCATCGTGTCGTCGCGGGCAACGGCCTCGGCGGCTTCAGCGGCGGCGAGGGCGTCGAGTCCAAGCGCTGGCTGCTGACCCTGGAGGGCTACCTCCCCCCGACCCTCGACTGGGAGCTGTAGTGGAACGCCGGCCCGAGGCGCCTTCGACCCTTGAGACGCGGGACGAGACGGGCGCGCCCCGCCGGGGCGTGCCGGTCGTGGCCGTCGTCGGGCCGACCGCCGCCGGCAAGTCCGACCTGGCCGTCGACCTGGCGCTGGCCCTGGGCGGCGAGGCCGTCAACGCCGACTCCATGCAGCTCTACCGCGGCATGGACATCGGCACGGCCAAGCTGACGCTCGCCGAGCGGCGCGGCGTGCCCCACCACCTGCTGGACGTCTGGGACATCACCGAGACGGCCAGCGTCGCCGAGTACCAGCGCATGGCCCGCCCGCTGCTCGACGCGATGCTCGCCAAGGGCGCGGCGCCGATCCTGGTGGGCGGCTCTGGGCTGTACGTGCGCGCCGCCCTGGACGACCTGCGGTTCCCCGGCACCGACGCCGGCATCAGGGCCAGGCTGGAGGCCGAGCTGGCCGAGGTCGGGCCCGAGGCGCTCCACCAGCGACTCAAGGAGTGCGACCCGGTGGCGGCCGAGGCCGTCCTGGCGAGCAACGGCCGCCGCATCGTCCGCGCCCTTGAGGTGATCGAGCTGTCCGGGCGGCCCTTCTCGGCCACGATGCCCTCCTACGACGCGATCTACGACAGCGTGCAGATCGGGGTCGAGGTGCCGCGCCCGGTGCTCGACGAGCGCATCGCGCTCCGCGTCGACCGCATGTGGGCGGCCGGGTTCGTCCAGGAGGTCGAGGCCCTGGCCGCGCGCGGGCTCGCCCAGGGACGCACGGCCGGCCGTGCCCTCGGCTACGCCCAGGTCCTGCGGTTCCTCTCGGGGGAGTGGACCGAGGAGCAGGCCCGCGACGAGACCGTCAGGGCCACCCGGCGGTTCGCCCGGCGCCAGCAGTCGTGGTTCCGCCGCGACCCCCGGGTGCGGTGGCTGCCGTTCGACGCCCCTGACCTGCTCGAACGATCGCTGGTGCTCGTCGGGGCGTAGGATGTGGCGGCATGCGGTTCTTGAAGGGGCACGGCACCCAGAACGACTTCGTCATCCTCCCCGACCGTGACGGGAGCCTCGACCTGCACACCTCGGCGGTGACCGGGCTGTGCGACCGGCGCGCCGGCATCGGCGCCGACGGCGTGCTTCGCGTGGTGCCGGTCAAGCTCAGCCCCGACGCCGTCGCCATCGCCGACCAGGCCCGTGAGGCCGGCCGCCCCACCGCCGCCGAGTGGTTCATGGACTACCGCAACTCCGACGGCAGCCTGGGCGAGATGTGCGGCAACGGCCTGCGGGTCTTCGCGCGCTACCTCGTGGACGCCGGCCTGGCCGACCCCGGCGAGTTCGACGTCGTGACCAGGGCGGGCGTGCGCCGGGTGAGCCTGGGCAGCGAGGGGGACGTCACGGTCGACATGGGCATGCCCAAGGTGCTCGGCGAGAGCCGGGCCGGCCTCGGCGACCAGGAGTTCGACGGCACCGTGGTCGACATGGGCAACCCTCACCTGGCCTGCGTGACCGGCGAGCCTGTCGCCCGTCTCGACCTGTCCTCCCCGCCCTCGTTCGACCCGGCCGTGTTCCCGCAGGGCGTCAACGTCGAGCTGCTCAACGCGGTCGGGGAACGCCGGATCGTCATGCGCGTCTACGAGCGCGGTTCTGGCGAGACGCTCGCCTGCGGCACCGGCGCGGTCGCCGCGGCCGTGGCGGCGGCGCGGCTCGGCGGCGACCCGCTGGGCACCTGGGCGGTCGAGGTTCCCGGGGGTCTTCTGACGGTTTCGCTGCGGGAGGACACCAGCCTGCTGACCGGTCCGGCCGTCCTCGTCGCCTCCGGCGAGATCCCCGCCGCCCACTTCGCCTGACCTGCCACCTGGGGCGCCCCTGATCCGCCATCTGGCCCGCCACCTGGGGCGCCGCGGTCGTCCGTGCGCCGCGCCGCGCGGCACCGCCGGCCGGGCGCGTACCGGGAGTCATGCTCACCGCACCGTCCGCATGTTTGGGGCATGCCCCGCGAACTGGCAGACTGACCTGCCATGGACGTGGACATCTGGGCCTGGGTCGCAGACACCCAGCGGCAACTGCACGAAGCGGGGAACACCGGGCTGGCCATCGCGCTGGGCGACCTGCCCGCGCAGGCCTTCGAGGGCCGGTACGCCCAGCTTGACGTGATGGCGCCGGCGGTCGCCCAGCAGGCTGAGGCGCTCGAGTTGCCGTGGCTGGAGCTTTTCGCCCGCCACTGGCACCTGCTGAGCCGCATCGGCGACCGCGCTCAGGGCGCGACCGCCCTCGGCGACGCCGAGGCGTTGATGGAGTTCGCGCGCCGCGAGGACACCAAGGATTGCCCCTCCGTTCCCGCCGCCGTCGAGGCGCTGGCCGTCTGCCAGGCCAACACCGACGGCCCCGGGTACGCCACCGAGCGCCTGGCCGCCCTGGGCGCCGCGCTCGACGGCCTGCGGCCCGACTCTCCCGCCTACTGCGGGCTGGTCACGCAGTACGTCGCGGCGCTGTCCGACAAGGGCGAGGTCGAGCAGGCGGTCACCTACTACGAGTCCGCCGTCGCAGGGCGCAGGGGCGCCGACGGGCAGGTGAGCTGGGAACTCGCGGCCGCGGGCGTGCGCGCGCTGCTCGCCGCGGGCCGCACCATCGAGGCGCTCACCGAGCTCGACGCCGCCAAGGAGTTCCCGGCGGACGACCCGGTGGCCAAGGACCACAGGGAAGGGGTGCTGCGGGCACTGGTGCTCGCCTCCGCCGACCGCAAGACCGAGGCCCTTGAGGCCCTTGAGGCCCTTCCCGACCTCGACGTCGTCGGCGAGCACCCGCGCGACTGGGTCGAGTGGGCGCGCGCCGTCCGCCTGCTCGACTCGGTGATCAGCAACACCTGGCAGCTCGGCCGGGTGCTGCGCCAGTGGATGTCCTACTTCGAGGCCATGGGCGTGCACCGCGGCCGGGTCGAGCTGGCGCTCATCGCCGGCGAGCTGGCCGTGGCCCGGCAGGGCGTCTGGCAGGCCCGCGCGCTGGCCGACCTCGCCGAGACGTGGCTGGGCGACCTGCGCGTCACCGAGGGGCTGCCCGAGCGGGTGGCCGGGCTGCGCGCCGCGGCGGACGCCGCCGTGCCGCCGCCGGCGCCGGGCCCGCAGCCCGAGCTGGTCGCCTACTTCGACGCCGCCGACGGCCACAACGCCGACCCCGAGCGCTGGGTGGGCTGGCTGTGGCCGCTGTCGGGCACCGACCTGGAGGCCACCCGCCGGCACACCACGACGCTCGGCTTCCTCGGCTACGCGCCGCTGGGCGCCGACATCCTGTGGAAGACGATCGTCGAGGACGCCGACCCGGCCGCCGCCGAGGACGAGGACGTCGCCTACCTCACCGGCGTGCTGATCGAGGCCGAGCAAGACGAGCGGCTGGAGCGCTTCGCGGCCATGCTGCCCCCGGCCTCCGCCCATCTGGCGCTGGCCCGCCTGCACCGGGCCCGCGAACGGTGGACCGAGACCGCCGCCGAGGCCGAGCAGTCGCTCGAGTCCGGCGCGCAGGGCACGGTCGCGCTGGAGGCCCGCCGGCTGCTCGCCGGGGCCGCCCAGCAGCTCGGGGACAACGCCAAGGGCGCGGCCATCCTGCGCGGGCTGGTCGAGTCGGAGGACGGCGAGGAGGAGGACGTCTGGCGCATGATCGTCATGGCGACCGCCTCGGAAGACTGGCAGCTCGTCCGCGAGGGCGCGGCCAAGCTCGGCATGCCGATCGAGTCCGCCGAGGGGCCCATCGAGGAAGAATGGCACCTCGTCCGGGTCGTCCTGCCCGTCTCCGACGGCAGCCGCAGGGAGGTCCTCTCCGTGCGCACCGGCCCCGCCACCGCGCGGCTGCTCATCCCGCAGCCCCGGGGCATGGACTACAACGCCGGCGACATCGTCGTCATCGACCCGCGCCCGCTGGAGCCGGTGCCCGACAGCGCCGAGGAGCAGGAGAACTACGTCATCCCGTTCGCGGGCGTGGCGCTGCTGCGCCCCGGCGGCTACACGAGCTGGTTCTTCGACGGCGCGGCCCCCAACGAGGAGGACTGGACCGAGTTCAACGAGGTCCTGGCCGAGCGCGGCTGGCCCATGTGGGTCTACAGCGACGAGAACTACTCGGTGACCCACCCGTCCACCGGCGAGCGGCTCCAGGGCGTCTACGGCTGGATCGCCGTTCCCCCAGGCGTGGAGGCCGTCGAGGTCGACGCCCTCCTCGACGACGCCACCGAGCGGTGGAGCCACCCGCTCGCCTGGCTCGACCTGGCGAGGAGCGCCGGCATCGAGGTCGAGCGCCACGAGCGCATCACCAAGGAGTACGGCCTCTGAGGTCCTTCGCCGCCCGGCGGGCGGCCTGAACTCCAGGCGCCCGGAATCCCGTCGTGGATTCCGGGCGCCTTTTCTTGTGTCTCCGGCGGTGCTCGTTGCCATCGCGGCACAAAATCGCTTTCCCGGGCCCCGGAATTCCGGTGATCTCCCCGGGTGATCAGCGGTGGCGGCGCTAATATTCGTGGCTGACCACAGCGTTTACCAGGGGTGATATGTCTAGTAAGCAGCTATTCATCAGAATTGCGATCGCCGGGGTCGCCGCCGTTTCACTGGCACCCCGCGCCGCGGCCGACGCCGACGCCTCCGCCGAGTCGCACGTCGCCGCGGCCTCCGGCCGGAGCCATATCGCCGCGGCGGACGTGTCCCGGCAGAGCGTCATCGACCGGGCGAAGACCTGGCATCCCGGCACTCCGCAGCGGGTGCCGTACCACCAGAACAGGTACCACAACGGCTACCGCACCGACTGTTCCGGCTACGCCTCGATGGCGCTCGGGCTGAGCGCTCCGGGCCCGAACACCGTGACGCTCGCCTCGTCGCGAGTGAGCACCCCGATCGCGATGTCCGACCTGCTCCCCGGCGACCTCGTCATCGACGCCATCGGCGACAACAACAACCGGCACGTCGTGATCTTCGAGGTGTGGGCGAACCCCGGGCGCACCTCGTACTGGGCCTATGAGCAACGCGGCGGCTACGGCACCGACCACCGTGTCCTCACCTACGGGCTGAACCGCGGCAGCCAGTTCCACGCCTACCGGCCGCTGGTGTTCGGCGGCGGCGGCGCTCCGGCGCCCGGCGGGAAGGTCTGGGTCGACACGTTCGCCAACGCGACCGGCTACCGGGAGCCGAACACCGACGACCCGCAGGGCACCCTGAACAAGGGCACCAACTACGTGTACTGCCGTGTCCGGGGCGCCGAAGTGCGGCACGGCGCCGAGTTCAACCACTGGTGGTTGAGAACCGACCTCGACCGTACGAACCCGGGCAAGAATGGTCGCGGCGCTTATGTGTCCGCGTATTACCTCGCCAAATGGGGCAACGACGAAGCCAAGGACAACGCAGGACGGGACATTCCAAACTGCTGATCGCCGTGTAAGAGGCTTCCGCATTGTCGGTCCCGATTTCAGGGTGGTCTGACAAGAAACGATGCGGCTGTCGTGAAACGTCCCACCGATGACTCCATCGGTGGGACGTTTCTTCGTGCCCGGAGGCCGGGACGAGCGGCCGGCGCGACAGGACCGGGCCGGCCGCGCCGATCCTCGCGCTCGGTCCAGGAGGCGGAAGGTCGTCTCGCCGGTCTCCGGCCACGGGTCCCGGTCCCGCCTCGTCGAGTCCGTCCGGCCGGTGGACGGACGTTTCCTGACCGGGCGAGGTGCGTGGATCCCTCGGCCGTATGCCGTAATCGCGGCTTTCGCGGGTAGTTGCTATACCTAGGGATTACTTTCCGTTTACCTGGGGGTGGCAGTGCGCCTGCGTGGATATCGCGCGATCATGGCCGGAGCGGTCGCGGCCGTCTTGATCGGAGGATGTGCTCCCATCGACGCCGTCGGCTCCGGGGCCGGGGGCGACGGCGGGTCGCGAGGGGACGGCGGCGGCGCCTCGACCGGCGTCAATCCGCTGGACAACCCCAAGGGCACCGAGCGCGGCCTTGGCATGATCAAGTCCGCCAAGGACCGCGAGGACGCCATCAAGATCATTGAGAAGGTCCCGACCAAGGGGCGCGGCGCGAAGACGGGCTACGACCGCGACGAGTTCGGGTACGCCTGGGCCGACAACGCCGACGAGATCCCGTTCGCGCGCAACGGCTGTGACACCCGCAACGACGTCCTGGCGCGCGACGGCGAGGACCTGAAATACCGGTCGGGATCCAACTGCATCGTGGTCTCGATGACCCTGTACGACCCGTATACGGACAAGACGATCAAGTGGAAGAAGCAGGACGCCTCCGAGGTGCAGATCGACCACGTCATGCCGCTCTCGTACGACTGGCAGATGGGCGCGTCGCGGTGGAGCAAGTCCAAGAGGGTCCAGATCGCCAACGACCCGCTGAACCTGCTGCCGGTCGACGGCTCGGCGAACGCCTCCAAGGGCGACTCGGGGCCCGCGACGTGGCTCCCGCCGGCGAAGGGCATCCGATGCTCCTACGCCGTCCGCTTCGCCCAGGTGGCCCTGAAGTACGACCTTCCCGTCACGGCCCCCGACAAGGAGGCCATGCTCACCCAGTGCCGCTGAACGCGCCATCGGCGCCGGCCGCAGGGCCGGTCCGGTGCTCACGCCGTTCCCGGGAGGCCTCGGCCCGGTGCCCCTGGAAGACGCCCAGGCGGCGGCGAGCGCCGGGCCGCCTCGCGGCGGTCGGCCCCGCGGCGGTCGGCCGCCGCGGGGCGCTCCGGTCAGTCGTCGTGCTTCTGGCGGAATTTGATGATCTTTCCGGTCCTGACGGAGACGTAGACGCGGTACTCGGTGCCGCGGTTGTGCAGTTCGACCTTCCAGGCCCGCTGCCCGTGCTCCCATTCGCGTTCGACCTTGGTGACCTGCGCGCCGGGGACGCGCTTCTTGGCGATCCTGACCGCCTGCCGGTAGGTGATCCCCCGTGAGGTGACCGCCTCCTGGCTCGCGCTCGCCCGGCCCGCCGTCCCGGCCGAGGCCGCCGCGGAGCCGTTCGCGCCCGCGGAGGTCGAGCCCGTGAGGCGCGCGGCCCCTGAGGACACCGAGGACCCGGAGGACGCCGAGGACCCGGAGGACGCCAAGGGCGCCGAGGACGCTGCGGAGGCGGCGACCGCTCCGGTGCCGAAGAGGGCCGCGATCCCGGCTCCCGCGATGGCGAGCTTGGCGGCCTTGCTGATGCGGTGTGTGTTCGTCATGCGCCAAGGCTCGCGCCGGTCGCGCTAAGCCCGCGCTGCGGAGATGTTAAGGCACTCCTAAGCCGTCATCGGGGGGATGCCAGGCGGAGGACGACCAGGGCCCCGCCGCCGGGGGCGGTGTCCAGAGAGAGGGAGCCGGCGGACGCCTCCGCCGTCCGCCGGGCGATGTCCAGGCCGAGCCCCGTCGAGCCGGCGCCGCTCCTGCCGCGTTCCAGGGGATGCCCGGCGCCGGGACCCGAGCGGAAACCCGGGCCGGAGTCGGCGATCTCCAGCCGCGCGCCGCCGGCCTCGGGCGTCAGCCGCACGGAGAAGGCGGCGCCCTCGGGAGTGTGCGCGAACACGTTGCCCAGCAGCGCGTCCACGCAGGCCGAGAGCTCGGCGGAGCTCACGCCGACCTCCACCGGCCCCGGCGGCACGTCCACCTCGGCGGCCCGCCCCTGGTCCTCGGCGAGCACCGACCAGAAGGTCACGCGTTCGGCCACGACCTGCGCCGCGTCGCAGCTCGCCTGCTCGCGCGACCGGCGGCGCACGTCCGTGATGACCGAGGTCACGGCGCGTTCCAGCGCGTCCACGCGGACGCCGAGCCGCGCCGCCTCCTGCGGATCGGCCAGCGACTCCGCCTCCAGCCGCAGCCCGGTGAGGGGCGTGCGCAGCCGATGCGAGATGTCGGCGGCGGTCTCGCGTTCCTCCGCCAGCAGGTCGCTGATGCGTCCCGCGAGATGGTCGAGTGCGAGACCCACGTCACGCACCTCCGCGGGGCCGCCCGGGGTGGTCCGGGCGGTGAGGTCGCCCGCCGCCAGCCGGTGCGACACGCGGGCCAGTCCGCTCATCGGCCGGGTCAGCGCCAGGGCCAGGCGGTCGGCCACCACGATGCCCACCCCGATCAGCGCCAGCCCGAGCAGCAGCATGCCGAGCCACACCTCGCGGACGCCGCGGCGCAGGTCCTTCTCGCCGAGGAACGCGCGGACCACCGCCGTCCCGCCGGGCAGTCCCTGCACCGCGACCAGCACCTCCAGGCCGTCCGGCGTCTCGGCCGTCAGGCTCTGCCCGCGCGCGGCCAGCCGCACGGCCGCAGACCGGGGGGCCGGAGCGCCCGCGATCCGGCCGTCGGGGAGGAACACGGTGATCGCGTGACCGCTGGACGCGGAGGTGCGCTCGGCGGTCAGCGTGAGCCCGGCGAGGTCGGCGGTGCCCACGGCCGCGGCGACGGACTGCGCCTCGGCGGTCGCCTGGGTGACCGCGCTGCTCTCCGCCAGAGCACGGACGAGTAGGGCGAGCGGCACGAGCAGGGCGATCAGCACCAGCGAGGTGGTGGCGGCGACCAGCAGCGCGAGCCAGCGCCTCATGACGGCTCGACCAGTTTGACCCCGACGCCGCGCACCGTCTGCAGGTAGCGGGGCTCCTGCGCGGTCTCGCCCAGTTTGCGGCGCAGCCAGGACAGGTGGACGTCGACGGTCTTGTCCGCCCCGCCGTAGGGCACCTGCCACACCTCGGTGAGCAGCTCGCGCTTGGTCACCACCTGGCCCGAGCGGGCGGCCAGATAGTGCAGCAGGTCGAACTCGCGCGGCGTGAGATCCAGCGGGGTCCCGGCGAGGACGGCCTCGCGGCTGCGCGGGTCCAGCCGCAGGTCGCCCACCATCACCGAGGTGTCGGTGCGGCCGTCGCCGGTCCGGCGGAGCACGGCGCGGACGCGCGCGTCGAGCTGGGCCGCGCTGAAGGGCTTGACCACGTAGTCGTCGGCCCCGGCGTCCAGAAGCCGCACCATCTCGGCGTCGCCGTCCCTCGCGGTCGCCACGATCACCGGGACGCGGCTGACGGCCCTGAGCATGCGCAGCATCTCGGTGCCGTCGAGATCGGGGAGGCCGAGGTCGAGGACGACCAGGTCGGGGCGCTCGGCGACGGCGAGGCGCAGTCCTTCCAGCGCGGTCGGAGCGGAGGACACGGCGTGGCCGCGGTCGCGCAGACCTCGCATGAGTGCGGTGCGGATCGTCGCGTCATCCTCGACGAGCAGGACGTTGGCCATGGGCGGTTACGGTAACCGGTCCGCGGCACCGACATAAACCCTGTTATGGCGCCTTTAACCCGGTCTTAGGCTTTCGCAAGGGAACATCGGGCGCATGGATCAACACCACGGAGGGCTCGCGGTGGACGGCGGCAAGGGCGGCTCGCGCGGGGACGCGCGGTGAACCGGCGTCCGCTGCTGGTCGTGGGCGGCTGGCTGGTCACCGCGGTCCTCGCCACGGGCGCCGGCATCGTCGTGACGACCTTCCTCGGGGACGCCGTCACCGGCTCGGCGACCCGGGCGCTGTCACCCGCCGACGTGCGGCGCTCACTGGACGCCTCCGCCACCTCCGCCGCCTCTGCCGCCTCCGAGAACCCGGCGTCGTCCGGACCGGCGACCGCGCCGTCGACTCCCGGGGTTTCCCCGTCGAGCACGGCCGCGCCGTCGGCGTCGCCGTCCGGGCTGCCGGGGCCGAGTTCGGGCCACAGCAGGGTCATCGCGGCGCCCGGCGGGGTGGTGGTGGCACGGTGCGAGGGCGGCTCGGTCACGCTGCGGTCGTGGACGCCGGCCCAGGGGTACGAGGTCAAGGACGCCGAGCGCGGGCCACGGGACAAGGCGCGCGTGCGGTTCGAAGGGGAGACCAGGACCGAGATCGAGATCCGGTGCTCCGGCGGACGCCCCGTCCACACCGTCAAGGTCGACTGAACGCTCGAACCCGCACCGGCTGAACGCCGGAACCCGCACCGGCTGAACGCCGGAACCCGCACCGGCTGAACGGTGGAACCACATCGGCTGGACGCCCGACCAGGACCGGCTGGACGCCGGGATCCGCCCGCGGTGGCGATCTGTCCACAGGGAGCCGGTCGGCGGCCTCGCGCCCGCCGCCCGGTGTTCTAGGATCGGCCGACCGTAAAGGCCGAGTAAAGGACGGGTGGGCGATGAACGCACGCAAGAGCATCGGTGACCAGGCGCAGGGCGGGAGGCGCGGCCGGTTGCTGCTGAGGGGCATCCTGCTCGCCGTGATCGCCATCGTGGTGCTCTCGTTCGTCGCCACAGGGTGCACCAAGGTGAGCACGGCGCCCGACGAGGTGCGGCTGCACTACGCCGGCGGCCCCTTCGAGGCGATCAAGTTCGTGAAGTGCATCAACCCGTCCAGCGGGGCCACCTACCTCGGCCCGGGCGACACCTCCTACGCCTATCCTTTCGGCCAGCGCACCTTCGACTTCTCCGGCTCGCCGGATGCCGAGTCCAAGCCGATCAGCATCGTCTCCAAGGACAACGTCGAGATGGAGGTCGCCGGGTCGGCGACCTTCACGCTCAACACCTCCTGCGAGACCCTGCGCCGCTTCCACGAGAAGATCGGGCTGAAGTACGGGTCGTACTTCGAAGGCTCCGCGTCCTCCGACGGCTGGCGCCGCATGCTCAACTTCTACTTCAAGCAGCCGCTCGACCGCGCGATGGACGCCGCCTCGCAGGAGTTCGAGTGGAAGAAGCTGTTCAACGACCCCGACGTCAAGCAGCAGTGGGAGCAGCGGGTCGGCCAGCTGTCCCGGCAGTTCATCAAAGAGACCGCCGGCGACGACTACTTCTGCCAGCCCAACTTCGGCGGCACCGGCGACTGCGGCGATGTCGTGCTGACCATCCAGAAGCCCGAGCCGCCGCAGACCCTGATCGACGCGCTCGCCGCCGAGCAGGCCGCCAAACAGCAGAACCTCGCGCAGCAGCAGATCAACACCAAGGTCAAGACCGAGCTTGAGTCCATCAGAGACCTGGTGAAGGTGCTCGGGCCGCAGGGGGCCATCCTGTGGAAGGCCATCCAGGACGGCAGGGTGCAGGTCGTGCCGGTGCCGCAGAACGGCTCGATCAACATCACCCCGCAGTCACGCTGACCCCACGTCAGATACGGTGATTTAGGGGCATATGTCCAGATAACGGCAAGCTTGGGGGTCCGGAGGGGCCGCGGCCGGGAGTTGATGGAAGTATGCCCCTATGGGGGGCTCACACCTTCTCGGGGGGAGATCTGTGATGTCGGAGCGCTGCCGCTACCCTGACGGCGCACCTTGCTGGCCGGAGCTGACGACGCACGACGTCCCCGGAGCAGCCCGCTTCTACAGGGACGTCTTCGGGTGGACCGTCCAAGATCTCGGCCCCGAGTTCTGGCACTACACGATGTGCCTGGTCGATGACATGCCGGTCGCGGCCATCACCGCGCCGGCCGTGGGTCTGGAGAACGTGGAGCCGGCGTGGAACACCTACCTCGCCACCTCCGACGTCGAGGCCTCCGCCGTGCGGGTCGAGGCCAACGACGGCAAACTCGTCATACTCCCGACCGCCATCCACGACGAAGGCCGGTTCGCCCTCGCGGCCGACCCCGAGGGCACGCTGTTCGGGCTGTGGCAGGCGGGCGCCAGCATCGGGTCCCGCCTGTACGGAGACATCGGCGCCATGTGCTGGAACGAGGTCAACGCCAGGAACGCCCGGGTGACCGACCAGTTCTACCGGGCGATCTTCGGCTATCAGCCGTTCCAGATCGGCGACGGGATCGACTACGACTACGTGGTGTGGAAGGTCGGCGACATTCCGGTCTGCGGGCGGCTGCGCGTGCCGTACGAGACCGAGTGGATTCCGCGCCACTGGATGCTCTACCTGCGGGTGAACGACTGCTCCGCCACCATCGCCCGCATCCTCCAGGGAGGCGGGTCGGTGCACATCCCCGAGTACGAGTCGCGCACCGGTCCGGTCGCCGTCGTCTCCGACCCGTTCGGCGCCGACTTCGCCCTCTGCCAGCACCCCTTCGGCGAGCACCCCGTCGGCATCTCGATCCTCCAGGGCCTCTGAACTTCGCCATGAGGAGAACACCCCGTCCAGTGGCCGGATGAGCCACGCCTGCCGCCCGGCGCCGCCCGGGGCCACGGTGGGCCGCCGGTGCCGAGGCGGTCAGCGCGAGGGTGAGACGTCCTCGCCGAAGTCGGCGGCGATCTTCCGCATGCCCTCGGCCAGTTCCTCCCGGTTCAGCGCCTCGATGCGCTCCACCGGCCCCGAGATCGACATGCCGGCGATCACCCGGCCGCCGTCGCGCACCGGCACCGCCAGGCAGTGCACCCCGAGCTCCTCCTCGCCGAAGTCCATCGCGTAGCCCCGCGCCCGCACGGCGTCCAGCTCGGCGAGCATGGCCTCGACCGTCGTGATCGTGTGCTCGGTGCGGCGCGGCAGGCCGGTGCGCGCCAGGATGTCCGCGGCGTCCGGCCGGTCGGCCAGCAGCACCTTGCCCACCGCGGTGCTGTGCGGCAGCACCCGCCGTCCTACCTCGGCGAACATCCGCAGCCGCCGCGGGGACGCGGCCTGCGCCACGTAGACCACGAAGTCGCCTTCCAGCACCGCCAGGTTGGCCGTCTCTCCCGAGAGTTCCACCAACTTGGAAAGGTAGGGTTGCGCCCACACCCCCACCATGCGCTCGGCCGCCCCGCCCAGCCGCACGAGGGCGCCGCCCAGCGCGTACCGGCGATCGGACTCCTGCCGGACGTAGCCCCGGCTCAGCAGGGCCTGGAGCAATCGGTGGATCGTCCCGTACGGCAGCCCGGTGCGGGCGGCGATCTCCGACAGCCCGGCCGCCCCGCCCTGGTCGGCGAGGGCCTCCAGCACGTCCAACGCCCGGTCGACGCTCTGGACCGTGCTCACGAGCGCTCGTTCCCGGCGGTGGCACGACCGTTCGAGGCGCGGCCGAGGACGGCGGGAGACAGGGCGCGCAGGGAGGCGTCGAGGACTTCGGCGGTGTGGGCGACGCGGATGTGCTCGCCCCGGCGGCGGGCGGCGGCGGCGATCTGCATGGTGCAGCCGGGGTTGGCGGAGACCAGCAGATCGGCTCCGACGGTGAGCACCTGCGCGGCCTTGCGGTCGCCGAGCTCGCGTGCCGCGACCGGCTGGAACAGGTTGTAGGTGCCCGCCGATCCGCAGCACATCGCCGCGTCCGGCACCTCCCGCAGCCGCAGCCCCGGGACGGCGGCTAGCAGCGCCCTGGGCTGGGTACGGACGCCCTGGGCATGGGCCAGATGGCAGGCGTCGTGGTAGGCGACCGTGATCGGCAACGGGTGGCGCTCGGCGATCGGGCCCAGCTCCGCCAGGTACTCGGCCAGGTCGGCGAACCGCAGCGCCCGCGCCCGCGCCGCCCACGCCGGATCGTCGGCGAGCAGGTCGGCGTACTCCTTGGTGCTCGACCCGCACCCCGCGGCGTTCACGATCACCGTGTCGACGCCCGCCCGTTCGAAGGTCTCGATCGTCCGGCGCGCGAACCGCGCCGCCTCCTCCGGCCGTCCCGAGTGCACCGACAGTGCGCCGCAGCAGCCCTGCCCGGCCGGGACGACCACGTCGCACCCCTCCATCGCCAGCACGCGCACCGTCGCGGCGTTGACGCCGGGGAAGAACTCGCTCTGGACGCACCCGGTGAGCACCCCGACGGTCGCCCGCCGTTCCCCACGCGCCGCCACGCGACCCGGCAGCCGTACCCGGCGGCGGGGGAGGGGCGGCGTCAGCTCGGCCATGGCGGCCAGCCGAGGATCCAGCCGTTCCAGCAAGGGACGTACGCGGGGTGTGAGGGCCCTGCTCAGCCGCAGCGGCAGGCGCAGCGCCCGCAGCCGCCGCGGGTAGGGGAACAGGCCGAAGACCAGCGCCCGGAAGGCGCGTTCGGCCGGCGGGCGGGGGTGGGCCCGTTCCACCTCGGCCCTGGTCGACTCGATCAGCCGGTCGTACTTGACGCCCGAGGGGCAGGCGGTGACGCAGGCCATGCAGCCCAGGCACGCGTCGAAGTGGCCGGCCATCTCAGGGGTGATCGGAGTGCCTTCGACGTGCTGTTTCATCAGGTGGATGCGCCCGCGTGGGGAGTCCATCTCCTCGCCCCACAGGGCGTAGGTGGGGCAGGCGGGCAGGCAGAACCCGCAGTGCACGCAGTCGTTGATCAGCTCGGGGTTCATGGCCGTAAGCTCCTCACGCGCGTTCCCGCCCCCTGGACGGCGGGCCACTCTCGGACGGCGCGTCACCCTCATATGGCGTGTGGCTCCCGGACGGCGTGTCACCCTCGGACGGCTTGTCGCCCCCGGGCAGCCGTCCCGGAGACAGCAGGCCGCCGGGGTCGAAGCGCTCTTTGACCCGCCGCATGAGCGTGGCGGCCCCGACCGGGCCCCAGCGGTCGAGCAGGCCGGCCGCGTCCGCCGGTGCGGTCCACACCACCAGTCTGCCGCCGTGCGCGGCCAGCTCGGAACGCAGCGCCGACACGAACGTCCGCGCCCGCGCCGGGGCGGTGTCCGAGGGCAGCGCGAGGTGGACGACGGCCGAGGCGGCCGACCCGCGCAGGCGCACCGGCAGGTCGCCGGCCTCCCGCGCCGAACGGGCCACCGCGGCCAGGGCCGGGACGGCGGCGCCGGGGCGGACGCGCATCTCCAGCAGGAACTCCTCGCCGGGGAGCCGGCCCCACCAGGCGGGCGGCTCCGGGGCGACCATGGTCGTGGCGCCCAGCAGCCCGGCTGCGGCCTTGGCGCGCTCGGCGGCCGCCACGCCCTCGAACAGCGCGGCGACGGTCACCGGGCCCCGCACGTCGGGCCGGTCGATCTCCACGGCGCTCGGCTCGGTCTGCGAGCCGGCCAGGGCGCCGAGGTCGGGGAGCCGGTCAAGCCCAGGGACGGTGGCGCTGATCCAGGCCCGCGCGGCCGGCAGCGGGTGGAGGCGCACGGTGGCCTCGGTGATGACGCCGAGCGTGCCGAGCGAGCCGGTGAACAGTTTGCCCAGGTCATAGCCCGCGACGTTCTTGACGACCTTGCCGCCCGAGCGGGCGACGGTGCCGTCGGCCAGCACGACCGTGATGCCGATCAGCAGGTCGCGCGCGGTGCCGTAGCGCAGGCGGCGCGGGCCCGCGGTCGCGGTGGCGAGCGTGCCGCCGACGGTGGCGCCTTCGACGGGGACGTCCAGGGCCAGTTCCTGACCGGCCGCGGCGAGCACGCCGGCGAGCGCGTCCGTCCGCACGCCGGCCTGCACCCGCGCGACCAGGTCGCCCGCGGCGTGCTCCAGGACGCGGTCCATGCGGCCGGTGTTCAGCAGCAGGTCGCACCGCTCGGGCGGCGGTCCCCAGCCGAGCTTGGTGCCCGCGCCCTCGGCGACCACGGCGAGCCCGTGCTCGGCGGCGGCGCGCATGACGGCGGCCACCTGGCCGGTGGATTCCGGCAGCGCGACCCAGCGGGGTGCCAGCCGGCCCAGGCCGGGCGCCCGGGTCGCCGCGTCGTCCGGGGTGGCCGCGCGGACGGTCGCGCCGCTCGCGGCCAGGGCCTCCTCAGGGGCAAGGGCCATCAGAACAGCTCCGCCTCTCCGGAGGCCACCAGCGGGTGCACGCCCTTGCGCACGCCCGGAACCTCGCCGCACAGCCGCGGGGTGGGGAAGATCTTGCCGGGGTTGGACAGGTTCTTCGGGTCGAAGGCGCAGCGGACGAGTTGCATGGTGTCCAGATCCTCCGACGAGAACATCTTTGGCATATATCGGGATTTGTCCACACCGACACCGTGCTCTCCGGTGATCGACCCGCCGTTCTCGATGCACAGGTCGAGGATCTCGCCGGACACCCGCTCGGCCCGCTCGCCCGCCCCCTCCTCGGCGTCGTCGAACAGCACCAGAGGGTGCAGGTTGCCGTCCCCCGCGTGGAAGACGTTGGCCACCCGGATGTCGTACCGCCGCGACAGCCGCTCGATGCCCGCCAGCACCTCGGGCAGCGCGGTGCGCGGCACCACCCCGTCCTGCACCAGATAGGCCGGGCTGATGCGCCCCACGGCCGCGAACGCCGACTTGCGTCCCCGCCAGATGGCGGCCCGCTCGGCCGGGTCGTCGGCGACGCGCAGCTCGAAGGCGCCGGTGTCGCGGCAGATGGCCTCCACCTGGGTGAACTGGTGGGCGACCTCCGGTGCCGGGCCGTCCAGCTCGACGATCAGCACCGCGCCCGCCCCCGCGGGGTACTCGCAGCGCACCGCCGCCTCCGCGGCCTCGATGGCCAGCGCGTCCATCATCTCGATCGCCGCGGGGACGATGCCCGCGCCGATGATGGACGACACCGCGCGCCCGCCCTCCTCGACGGTGGTGAACGCGGCCAGCAGCGTGGTCACCGTCTCGGGGACGCGCGACAGCCGTACGGTGATCTTGGTGGCGACGCCCAGCGTGCCCTCCGAGCCGATGAACGCTCCGAGCAGGTCGTACCCGGGGTCCATCGCGTCCAGCTCGACGATGTCGCCGTCGGGGGTGACCAGCTCCACCGCAAGGACGTGGTTGACGGTGAAGCCGTACTTCAGGCAGTGGGCGCCGCCGGAGTTCTCGGCGACGTTGCCGCCGATCGAGCACACCTGCTGGCTGGAGGGGTCGGGCGCGTAGTAGTAGCCGTACGGGCGGGCCGCCTCGCTGATCGCCAGGTTGGTCACGCCCGGCTCGACCACGGCCAGCCGGTCGGCGACGTCGATCTTGATGATGCGGCGCATGCGGGAGGTCACGATGAGCACGCCGTCGGTGCGGGGCAGCGCCCCGCCGGACAGGCCGGTGCCCGAGCCGCGCGCCACGAACGGCGTGCCGGTCTCGTCGCACAGCCTCACCACGGCCGCGACCTGCTCGGCCGTCTCGGGCAGGACGACGACGGCCGGGGTAGCGCGGTGGTAGGTGAGCCCGTCGCACTCGTAGGTGCGCAGCCGCACCGGGTCGGTGATCACCGCGTCGGGCCCGAGGATGGACGTGAGGCGGCCGGACAGCTCGGCCGTCGCCGGCGTCATGGCATCCGGGCGTACGCGGGGAGGGTGAGGAAGTCGGCGAAGTCGTCGTCCAGCGCCACCTCGGTGAACAGCTCGGCCGCCTGCCCGTAAAGGGACCCGTCGAAGCCCGGCTCCTGGCGGATCTTGTCCAGTTCCTCGGCGATGACCCGCTCGACGAGCTCCTTGGTCACCACCTCGCCGGTGTCGGCCAGCTCGATGCCGTTGTGCACCCACTGCCAGATCTGCGAGCGGGAGATCTCGGCCGTGGCGGCGTCCTCCATGAGGTTGTGGATGCCCACCGCGCCGCTGCCGCCCATCCAGGCGGCCAGGTATCGCAGGGCCACGTCCACGTTGTTGCGCAGGCCGGCCTCGGTGATGTCGCCCGGCGTCTTGGAGACGGCGAGCAGGTCGGCGGCCGAGACCACGACGTCCTCGCGCAGCCGGTCGAGCTGGTTCGGCCGGTCGCCGAGGACGGAGTCGAAGACCTCCCGGCAGATCGGCACCAGGTCGGGGTGGGCCACCCAGGACCCGTCGAACCCGTCGCCGGACTCGCGGGTCTTGTCGGCGCGGACCTTCTCCAGGGCGACCTTGTTCACCTCGGGATCGCGCCGGGAGGGGATGAACGCGGCCATGCCCCCGATGGCGTGCGCGCCGCGCCGGTGGCAGGTGCGCACCAGCAGCTCGGTGTAGGCGCGCATGAACGGCGCGGTCATGGTCACGGCGTTGCGCTCGGGCAGCAGGAACTCCGCGCCGCGGGTGCGGAACTTCTTGATCACGCTGAACAGGTAGTCCCAGCGCCCGGCGTTCAGCCCCGCCGAGTGGTCGCGCAGCTCGTAGAGGATCTCCTCCATCTCGAACGCGGCCGGGTAGGTCTCGATGAGGACGGTGGCCCTGATGGTGCCGTGCGGGACGCCGAGCAGCTCCTGGGCGCGGGTGAACACGTCGTTCCAGAGCCGGGCCTCCAGGTGAGACTCGATCTTGGGCAGGTAGAAGTACGGGCCCCTGCCCTTGTCGATCTGGCGCCGCGCGCAGTGGAAGAAGTAGAGGCCGAAGTCGAAGATCGAGGCCGAGAACGGCTCGCCGTCCACCAGGACGTGCTTCTCGGTCAGGTGCCAGCCCCGGGGACGGACCACGATCGTGGCGAGCTCCTCGTCGGGACGCAGCGCGTAGGCCTTGCCGCCCGCCTCGAAGTCGATCGTACGGTCGAGGGCGTCGCGCAGGTTGAGCTGGCCGCCCACGACGTTCTCCCAGAGGGGGGAGTTGGCGTCCTCGAAGTCGGCGAGCCACACCTTGGCGCCGGAGTTGAGGGCGTTGATGGTCATCTTCCGGTCGACCGGCCCGGTGATCTCGACCCGGCGGTCCACCAGACCGGGCGCGGGCTCGGCCACCCGCCAGGAGTCGTCCTCGCGGACGGCCTTGGTCTCGGGCAGGAAGTCGAGCGTGCCGCCCGCGGAAAGCTCGGCCTGCCGGGCCTGCCGGGCGTCCAGCAGCTCGCGCCTGCGCCCGTCGAACTCCCGTTGCAGGGTGGCCACGAAGCGCAGGGCCTCAGGGGTGAGGATCTCGTCGAAGCGGTCCATCGAGGGACCGGTGATCTCAACGCCTTCCATGGCCGACCTTTCCATGATGCGGAAAAATGCTTCTGGATTGTGGAATCGACGCTACCCGCCGCCGGACTCGGGGGTCAATGTCAGGTCCCCCTGAGGGGCCGCTAAGGGGCGTCTCCGGGCCTTCCCCGATGGGCTCCGGGATCAGCGGCCAGCAATCTTGAACCATGAAGAATCCGACGTCCTCCGCGAACCCCTCCCCCCGCACCGGCTCGGCACGCCTGTCCAAGCGCCCGGGGCGCGTCATGGCGGCCGGGGCCGCGCTCGGCGCGGGACTGCTGCTCACCTCGTGCGGCCTGACCGACCTCGGCCGTCCCGACAAGAACGAGACCAACGCCTACGACGTGACCGGGAAGCCGTCCGTGCTCCGCGTCGCCAGCGGCGCGGGGAACATCGAGGTGACCGAGTCCGACCGGTCCGGGTTCCACGTGACGGAGAAGCTCTACTGGAAGAGCGGCAAGCCCGTCACCCGGCACCCCGTCGACGGCGACACGCTCAACCTCGACTACACCTGCCCCGACCCCGGCTGGAACTGCGGCGTGGACTACCTGATCGAGGTCCCGCGCGGGGTCCGGGTCAAACTGAAGAGCGGGTCGGGCGACATCACCTTGCGGGCGCTGTCGGGAGCGGTCGACGTGGGCACCGGGTCGGGCACGATCGACGCCAACGGGCTGGGCGGCAAGGAGGCGATCGCCGAGGCCGGCTCCGGAGACATCGAGCTCCGCTTCACCGCCACGCCGGACAAGGTCGACGTCCAGACCGGGTCGGGCGACGGCACCGTGCGCGTGCCGGGAGGGGCGTACAACGTCACCGTGGGCACCGGCTCCGGCGACAGGAAGGTCGACGTCACCGACGACGACTCCGCGCCCCGCACCATCGTCGTCCGGACCGGTTCCGGCGACGCCAACGTGCTCGCCACCTGAGCGCGGGCGCGGGAGCGGCGATCACGGCGGCGATCACGGCGGCGATCACGGCGGCGATAACAAGGTGAATCCGGGTGGCCGACGTGGCACCATTCGAGGGAAGACACCGGCGGGGTCCCCGTGTTGAATTGAACGGAGCGGTCTACCCGCGAACGGTGACCCACGAGCGCTGAGGAGCGCGACCATAGCCACAGAGAAGACGTATATGTACAACGAGTCCTACGAAGACCTCGCCACCGGTGACTACGACCTCGAAGAGCGGCAGGCACTACGGCGCGTCGCCGGGCTGTCGACCGAGCTTCAGGACATCACCGAAGTCGAATACCGGCAGCTCCGCCTCGAGCGGGTCGTCCTGGTCGGCGTCTGGACCGGCGGAACCGTCGTCGACGCCGAAAACTCCCTGGCCGAGCTCAAACTGCTGGCCGAGACCGCCGGGTCCCAGGTCCTGGAAGGGCTCATCCAGCGGCGCCAGCGTCCCGACTCCGCCACGTACATCGGCTCGGGCAAGGCCGTCGAGCTGCGCGACATCGTGGAGTCCACCGGCGCCGACACCGTGATCTGCGACGGCGAGCTGACCCCCGGCCAGCTCCGCCAGCTCGAAGAGGTCGTCAAGGTCAAGGTCATCGACCGTACGGCCCTGATCCTCGACATCTTCGCCCAGCACGCCAAGAGCCGCGAGGGCAAGGCCCAGGTCGAGCTGGCGCAGCTCAGCTACCTGCTGCCCCGGCTGCGAGGCTGGGGTGGCAACCTGTCCCGCCAGGTCGGCGGCCGGGCGGCCGGAGGCGTCGGCATCGGCGGCCGCGGCCCCGGTGAGACCAAGATCGAGCTGGACCGCCGCCGCATCCGCGAGCGCATGTCCAAGCTGCGCCGGCAGATCAGCGGCATGTCCACCGCGCGCGAGACCATGCGTTCCCGCAGGTCGCGGCGCGAGGTGCCGGCGGTGGCGATCGCCGGTTACACCAACGCCGGCAAGTCGTCCCTGCTCAACCGCCTCACCGGCGCGGGGGTGCTCGTGGAGGACGCGCTGTTCGCCACGCTCGACCCCACGGTGCGCCGGGCCCGCACGCCCGACGGCAGGCTGTTCACGCTCGCCGACACCGTCGGGTTCGTCCGGCACCTGCCGCACCAGCTGGTCGAGGCGTTCCGCTCCACGCTGGAGGAGGTCGGCGACGCCGACCTGATCCTGCACGTCGTGGACGGCTCGCACCCCGACCCCGAGTCGCAGATCGCGGCCGTGCGCGAGGTGCTCGCCGACATCGACGGGGTGGGCGACATCCCCGAGATCGTGGTGGTCAACAAGGCGGACGCCGCCGACCCGGTGATGCTGGCCCGGCTGGCCACGCGCGAGCGCCACAGCGTGGTCGTCTCGGCCCGCACCGGCGCGGGCATCGACGAGCTGCTCGCCATGATCGAGCGCGAGCTTCCCCGGCTCGACCACGAGGTCCACGTGCTGGTCCCCTACGAGCGCGGCGACCTCATCGCCCGCGCGCACAAGGAGGGCGAGGTGCGGTCGGTCGACCACACGGGCGACGGCACCGTCCTGCACGCGCACGTGCCTTCCGCTCTGTACGCGGAGCTCGAACGCACCGCCAAGCCGGTCGAAACCGTCTGATCCCGGTCGGGGGCCGTCCAGCCCCCGCCGGGGTCACCCGGTCCCGGCCCACCTCGCCGAACGGCCGGCGGGTGCACCTCGGCGGTGATCCGCCGCGTTCCGTCGTGTTCGCCGGTGTTCGCCGGTGTTCGGCCGACCGGCGTGAAACGGTGGACGCTACGCGCGGTGCCCGGCTGAGGACATTCTCGCGTAATACCGCCCCGCCTGGTGATCGTCCTGGTAGCCTTTTGAACCGTCGAGACGGCCTTCGGGCCGCCGGCGGGGGTCGATGAGCCGAGATGACGCGCTGGGGGAGGGCTTGGCGCGGTGTTGCCGGCGGCTTGGCCCGGTATGACATCGAAGATGGTTCCGCTGTCCGGGGGGTGGCGGCAAACGGTGCATATCGGACTGAACCACCTAAAAAGGTACAAAAGTATGACGCCGTAGAGAAACCTCGCAAAGGCGCAGGAAGGTGGCTGTGGCCCGCGGGGCTTGATTATTGCTACGATATGGACACCCTGACAAGACATTCTGGCGCTGGTTTCGCATGATGACGCGTGTGACTGCTGCTACAGCAGGGGCTAGGTCGGCACCAGGCGTTCCCGGGGACAGATTTCCGACATGCCGGGGTGTAGAGGCCTCGACGCGAAGCAGGGGAGATGAACCGCCGTTCTTCTCGATAACCCTGTACATCGAGCCGACCTGTGAAATAACGTAACTGAACTGAAATCGCCCGGCCAAGATCCGGGCGATACCGTCATCGCACACCAGTGCGGATGAGATCAGGAGACCCCCCAATGACGTCCGGAAACGGAGCGGACCCAGCGGGCGTGGCGCCCGGCACCACGTGGGCTCCGGCGTCGTTCCCGGATGCTTCTACGGCCCTGGGCCGGGCGGTGATGCCATGACGGTGCGGCTACTCACGAACATCGGCCGGCTGTGGACCGGCAACGATGTCTGCAGCAACGCCGCGATCCTCGTCCACAACGACCGCATCGCGTGGGTCGGCCGTGCCGCCGATCTGCCGCAGACGGTGCCCGGTGTCGTGGACGACATCACGGACGTCGATCACGTCGAGAACCTCGGCGGCTCCCTGGTGACTCCGGGGCTCATCGACGCGCACACCCACCCGGTGTACGCCGGCAACCGTTACGCCGAGCTGGCCATGCGCTCGGGCGGCTCGACGCCGAGCGCGATCACCGCCGCGGGCGGCGGCATCGGCTCCACCGTCACGGTCACCCGCGGCACCGACCCGTGGACCTTGTGCAACGGCGTGCGCGAGCGCCTGCGCGACTGGCTGCTCAACGGCACCACCACCGTCGAGGCCAAGACCGGCTACCACCTCACCCGCGACGGCGAGCTGGCCGACGTGCGGCTGCTGCGCGAGCTCGAGAAAGAGCCGATGATGCCGCGGGTCCACGTCACGTTCCTCGCCGCGCACGTGGTGCCGCCCGAGTACTTCGGGCGTCAGCGCGACTACGTCGAGGCCGTCGGCTCCTGGTGCGCCGACGCCGCCGCGGCGGGCGCCGACAGCGTCGACGTCTACTGCGACGACGGCCACTTCACCACCGACGAGGCCCGCTGGGTGCTCGCCTCCGGCCGCAACGTGGGCCTGCTGCCGCGCATCCACGCCGGCGCCCACAAGCGACGCGGCGCCGTCCAACTCGCCTCCGAACTCGGCTGCGCGTCGGCCGACCTGCTGCACAACACCACCGACGAGGACATCGCGCTTCTCGCCCGGTACGGCGTGCCCGCGGTCGTGTGCCCCGGAACGGCCCTCCAGCAGGGCAACCTGCCTCCGGTGCGCCGGATGCTCGCCCAGGGCGTCACGGTGGCCCTCGGCAGCGACCACAACCCTGGCCACTGCGGCATCACCTCGATGTCGCTGGTGATCAGCCTGGCGGTGGCCGCGTTCGGCATCAGCGTCGGTGACGCCCTGCGCGCCGCCACGCTCGGCGGGGCGACCGTCCTCGGCGCCCCCGACCGCGGCGTGCTCACTCCGGGCCGGCTGGCCGACATCGTCCAGTGGGATGCCGACCACGAGGGCGCCTTCGCCTGGGGCTTCGGCCTCAAGCCCCGCCGTGTCTGGCGCGGCGGCACTCCCGTCCAGTAACCCCCTCCCGTTCCGCGCCCAGCCTTCCGCCTCGGGTCGAACCGGAGGCGGTCCGGCGGCGCCGGACGGGACGGTGGCGGGTAGCCTTCGGTCATGTCCCAAGCGGTCGCCGTGGTCACCGATTCCACCGCCTACCTCGACGCCGAGGAGGCCCGGCTGCTGGGCGTCATCGTGATCCCTCTGCAGGTGGTCGTGGGAGGGCGCGCGCTGGACGACGTGGCCGAGATCGACGCCGATGGCGTCGCCGCCGCGCTGCGCCAATGGTCGCCCGTCTCCACCTCCCGCCCGTCCCCGCAGCGCTTCGCCGACGCGTACGAGCTCGCCGCGGCACAGGGTGCCACGGGGGTGGTCTCCATCCACCTGTCCGCCGAGATGTCCGGCACGGTCGAGTCCGCGCGCGTCGCCGCCGCGGAGGCCATCATCCCGGTCGACGTCGTGGACAGCGGCTCGCTGGCCATGGGGCTCGGCTTCCCGGTGCTCGCGGCGGCGCGGGCGGCCCGCGAGGGCTCCACGCGCACCGAGGTCACGGCGGTCGCCAAGGCGTGCGCGGAGGCCACCGAGAGCTTCTTCTATGTCGACACCCTCGAACATCTGCGCAGGGGAGGCCGCATCGGCGCCGCGGCGAACCTCCTCGGATCCGCGCTCTCGATCAAGCCGCTGCTGCACATCTCCAACGGCGCCATCGCGCCGCTGGAGAAGGTGCGCACCGCCGGCAGAGCGATCGCCAGGCTCGAAGACCTGGCGGTACGGGCGGCGGGTGACGAACGGGTCGACGTCGCCGTACACCACCTCGTCGCCGCCGATCGGGCACGCACGCTGGCCGACCGCCTGTCCAGGCGCATCCCGGCCCTGGCGCGGCTGCGCGTGGTGGAGGTCGGCGCGGTCGTCGGCGTACACGTGGGCCCCGGCATGCTCGGCATCACCGTCGCCCCCGCCCTCCCCGACCAGCCATCCTCACCCACAGGCCCGGACCCCGGTCCACCGATGTGATTCGTAACGCCCGCCCGAGCCACTCGTTCCCGAACACCAGAGCCGACCCCCTGTCCGTCCCGGCCGGCGACTCCCGCCCTGCCACCAACCCATCGGGTGACCACCCGAAGGGGAGGTGACGATGACATGCCGGACGGACGGCGATCACAAGGAGCACAGCGATGCACCACCCCTCCAGCACCAGTCCCGCGCCTCGGCGCACCCCTCTCAGCGCGGACGAGAGGGCACGCAGCGAAGTGAGCTTCTCCCAGTTGGTCGCCCACCACCTCGTCAGCAGCGGTCGTTTCCGGGTGACCGCCGAAACCCCGGACATGGTGGAGCTCTTCCAGGCGGTGGCCCGCCGGGTCAGCGACATGCTCCAACGCCCCGTAACCAGCTACGCCAACGGCAAAGACATCATCATCACCTTCACCCAAGAAACCCACCCCTTGGAAGCCGACCACTAACCCCCACGCCCTCCAAAGCCACACGGCCACCGCCCCCAACAGCCACCAAACGCGCCCACCACCAACCGACGAACCCGACCACCACCGACCAGCGGACCGTGGTACGGCGTTATCGCGCCGAGTCAGCGGATCGTATGGTGCGGTAGTAGCCCCCGACCTCGCCGGTGCGGGGGTTCACCCCGGTGGGTGCTGGGTGTGACCGGCGCCGGGTCGGCGGGTCGTGGTACGGCGGTGTCGGCGCCGTTGTACGGCGTTCGGCCCGGTGGGCATGCGTGATGGCAGCGCACTGACTGCGGTCGCGGTCGCTCCTGTGGACCGAGGGGTTTTCCGGTTCGCTTATCCACAGAATGGTGTTCGGGGCGCATCGACGGTGGCTGGGCGGCCTAACGTCCACGGCGTGAGAACAGCGGACAGGTCCCAACTGAGCGATGTCGGCGAGTCGCGCCTGCACGCTCTCAGCCCTCTCGGCCGGCGTCGCCTGGCTGCGATCCCGCCGCCCCATGACCACCCTGCCGACCCTGATCACCGCCATCCACCTCGACTGACGACCACGAGCGACTCAGAACCCCCGGCCCCCCATGCCGGGGACGACACCGTCCGAGACGGCAGGATGTCGCCGCGCACCACTGATCCCGTTCTGGACGGCGAGAGTTCGTCCCCTCATGTCGGTGAATCCACGTACGGGCAGGCGGCGCCGGCGGGTCGCCTGCGGTCGGAGCCGATGCCGGCTCTGTCGTTGCGCGCCCGGCTGGCCGATCTTGTCGGTGAGCACGGGGCGCGCATCGACCCCGGCCGGCCGGGCATGCGCGTGCTGGTGGTGCTGGGCCTTCTCGCGGTCCTGGCGGCGGGCGTCTACGCCTGGCGGGCCCGGCCGCAGGCCGAGCAACTGAGCCCGCCGATCCCATCCGGCGCCCAGCCGGTCCTGGCATCGGCGACGCCCGCCATCGCGCCGAGGCCCACGCCGTCCATTCAGGTTCTCGTTCATGTCACCGGGAAGGTGCGCAAGCCCGGTGTGGTCACGCTTCCCGGTGGATCGCGAGTGGCCGACGCCCTCACGGCGGCGGGAGGTGTCCGGGCGGGGGCCGAGGCCGGTCCGCTCAACCTCGCCAGGAAGCTGATCGACGGGGAACAGATCGTGGTCGGTCAATCAAATACGCCCGGGTCAGGCACTGCTCCCGGCGCCGATCCCGTCGCCGGGCCAGGTACGCCGCTCGATCTGAACACCGCGACCGCGAGCCAGTTGGAAGACCTGCCAGGAGTCGGAGAGGTCCTCGCCGGCCGCATCATCGAGTTCCGTCAGGGCCACGCGGGCTTCCAGAGTGTCGATCAACTCCGTGAGGTCACCGGCATCGGCGCCCGCAAGTTCGCCGACCTTCGCGACAAGGTCCACGTATGACGACCGGCGGGGGAGACCTGCGGTTGGTGGTACCGGCGCTCGCCGCCTGGGGGACGGCTCTAGCGCTGCTGAGGTGCACGGTCACGACCGGCGTCATCACGGGCATCAGCGCCCTGATCGGGATGGCCGTCATCGCCGTCCGCCGTCGCCCTCTGATCCGGCTCCGCGCGTCGTCCGGCACGAGAGGCGGAGAGGCCAGGCGAAGTGGCGAGGCGGGGCGAAATGGGTGGAGGGCCGGAGTCCATGCGCCGGCTGATTTGAGAGGCGGAGAGGCGAGGGGAGGGGCGTGGTGTGGGTGGAGGGCCGGGGTCCGTGCGTCGGCTGGTTCGGGAGGTGGGGAGGCGGGGCGAAGGGGGTGGTGTGGGTGGAGGCACACGCTTCTTGGAGTCCTTGGCTGTGTGGCGGCCGTCGCCGGGGTGGTGGCCTTCCGGGTACATGCGGTGACCTCAGGACCGCTCGTCGATCTCGCGCAGAAGCGGGCGGTGGTCACGGTCGAGATGTCGCTCACCGATGATCCCCGTGTCCTACCCGGCGGGCGCGGGTCGGTACGGCGAGAGCGGGTCATCGTCGAGGGCACGGTGGGGCGCGTCGAAGCCCCCGGCATTCGCATCGGAACGGCCGCGCCGGTGGTGGTGTTCGCCCGGGGCGCGGCCGGCTGGGCGTCGCTGCTGCCCAGCCAGCGGATCCGCCTCCAAGGCCGGCTCGCACCCCCTGATCCGGATGAGCTGACGGCCGCGGTGCTTCTGGCGGGCGAACCTCCGAAGGTGCTGAGCGGGCCTTCGCCGCCGCAGCGCGTGGCCGCCGCCCTTCGCGAGGGACTGAGGCAAGCCTGTGCCGTGCTGCCGCCGGCCGAACGAGGGCTTCTGCCCGGGCTCGTCGTCGGCGATCTGTCCCACATGGACGAGCAGGTCAGGCACGATCTCAGAACGGCGGGCCTGAGCCACCTGACCGCCGTTTCCGGGGCCAACCTGGCCATCGTCGCCGGCACCGTGCTCGCGTTCGGGCGGTTGGCCGGGCTGCCGCTGGCAGTCCGGGCGATCGTCACCATCGCGGCGATGGTGGGATTCGCCGTCGTCGCGCGGCCTTCGCCGAGCGTGCTCCGGGCGCTGGTGATGGGTTCGGTGGCCGCGGTGGCCCTCGGTACCGGACGCCCAGGAGACGGCGTCACCGCTCTCTCGGCCGCCGTCCTCGGGCTGATCCTCTTCGACCCGGCGCTCGCCGCCGAGTACGGTTTCGCGCTGTCGGTCTTCGCCACCGGGGGCATCCTGGCGCTGGCGCCCAGGTGGCGTGACCGCATGTCCCGGCGGATGCCGCGCATGGCGGCCGAGGCGATAGCGGTGCCCTGCGCGGCGCAGGCGGCCGTGACGCCGTTGCTGGTGGTGATGGCCGGCGAACTGGAGCCCGTGGCGATCCCGGCCAACCTGCTCGCCGGGCCGGCGGTGGCCCCGGCGACGATACTCGGGTTCGCCGCCTCGGTCGTGGCGCCCGTCCACCTCGAGACCGCGCGGTGGCTCGTCCGGCCCGCCGGGTATGCGGTCGGCTGGATCATCCTGGTGGCCCGCCAGGCGGCCGGGGTTCCCGTGGCCACGCTGCCGTGGCCTGGCGGGGTGATCGGCCTGCTCCTGCTGGTCGCCCTGGCGGCGGTGGGGTGGGTGGTGCTACGTCGCGCGGCTCTGCGGCTCATCGTGGGCGCCATCGCGGTCGGCGTCGTGGTCGCCGTGGTCTTCCTCCGGCCGGTCGTGGCGCCTTGGCCGCCGCGCGACTGGCTCATGGTGAGCTGCGACATCGGACAGGGAGACGCGCTCGTCTTGTCAGCGGGCCGAGGCAGGGCCGTGGTGGTCGACGCCGGGCCCGAACCCACGTCCGTCGACCGATGTCTGCGCGCGCTCGGCATCGAGCAGGTGCCCCTTGTCATCCTCACCCACCCGCACTTCGACCATGTGGGAGGGCTGGACGGCGTGTTCCGCGGCCGTCGGGTCGGGGCCGTGGTGGTCAGTCCGGGTGACGAGCCGCGTCAGGAGAGCGCCCGGGTGTCGGCCGATCTCGGACGCCGACGCGTCCCCGCATGGGTGGCCTCGCCGGGGATGAGCTGGCGCCTCGGACCGGTGGAGTTGCGCATCATCGGGCCGGTGAGAGAGGCGATGTCGGCGGGCCCCGGAGAAGGCTCCATGGCCAACAACGCGAGCGTCGTCGTGCACGCGCGATGGGCGTCCGGCTCGGCTCTGCTGTCCGGGGACGTCGAGATCGAGGCACAAACCGAGCTGTTACGCCGGGGTCTGCCGCGGGCCGACATCCTCAAGGTGCCCCATCACGGCTCGGCGCGGCAGGATCCGGAGTTCCTCGCCGCCACGGGCGCCCGGGCGGCGCTGATCAGCGTCGGCGCGGACAACGACTACGGCCATCCCGCCCCGCTGACGATGCGGCGCCTGCACGACCTCGGCATGCACGTCTACCGGACGGACCTGCAAGGCGACGTGGCCGTCGTATCCGATCATGGTCGTCTCGCGATCGTGCCCCGAGGCCGCTGAGAACCCGGGGCCGCCGAGAAGTGGCCTGCCACGGGCCGGGCTATCTTGGGCTGACTGGTCAGCGCTGTGCGGTGTTGTGCGTGTGGAACTCGGTGTCGAGGTCGGCGGCATACACCGAACGACGGCACGGCGCGCAGCGGTACAGGATGGGACCCTCGTCCAGCACGGCTCCGCATCGAGGGCAGCTATGGTGGCGCTTGTTCATGGTGGAATTCACCTCCCTCTTCCGCTTTTCGTTGCCTCTAACATGCCCGACACTACCTGCAGTTTGATTGCCGATGACTTGCAGCGTTGCGCGTGGTACGCGATGTGAACCGTGGGACTGAGGCTTTGCCATTGAGCGTTGGTTTTTTACTTTTAGGCGCTTCATCATGATTGGTGACCCAGGTGCGGCCCGGTGCGCGAAGGTGGGTGGCGCGCTGCGGGGTGCCGGCCGGATGGGAGTCGCCGGGCGAGTGGGTCGGGTGAGTGGGGTGGACGGGTGACGTCCGGTTGCCCCACGGTGGTCTGAGCGTGGGATGCTGCTCGCATGGCGACGCAACCAGCACCCGTGAGCCTCGTCGTCGGTGATGAAGAACTGCTCGCCGATCGCGCGGTGACATCGATCATCGCGGCCGCGCGGGCGGGCGACCCGGAGATCAAGGTTCACGATCTGTTCGGCGGCAAGGTGGAGCCGGGCGAGCTGACCCGCCTGACCTCGCCGTCCCTGTTCGGTGACCGCTCCGTCGTGGTGTTCCGGTCGGCGCAGGATCTCGGCAAGGACGTCATCGCCGAGATCGTGGCGTACACCAAGAATCCCTCTGAGGACGCGGTGGTCGTCCTGGTGCATCCGGGCGGGGTGAAGGGCAAGGCCCTCGTCGACGGGGTCAAGAAGGCCGGTGCGGCCGTCGTCACGGTCACCAAGCTGACCAAGGCGGGGGAACGACTGGACTTCGTCAAGAACGAGATGAGGAACGCCGGACGGTCGATCAGCGGCGACGCCGCACAGGCGTTGCTGGACGCCGTGGGCAACGACCTGCGCGAACTCGCCGCCGCGTGCGGCCAGCTCGCGTTCGACACTCCGGGTAAGGCGATCGACGAGGCGGCCGTCGCGCGGTACCACCGGGGCCGGGCGGAGGTCAGCGGGTTCACGGTCGCCGACAAGGCGGTCGAGGGCCGGCTCGGTGAGGCGCTGGAGCAGCTGCGGTGGGCGCTCGCGACCGGGGTCGCGCCCGTCCTGATCGTGAGCGCGCTGGCCGGAGGGGTACGGTCGCTCGCCAAGGTCGGCAGCGCTCCGCGCAACCTGCGTGGCGGGCAACTGGCCAGTCATGTGGGCATGCCCCCGTGGAAGATCGACCGGGTGAAGCGCCAGCTCAACGGCTGGGGTCCTGAGGGCATCGCGCGGGCCGTGCAGGCCGTGGCCCTGGCCGACGAGCAGGTCAAGGGCGGCGGGACCGACCCCGCCTACGCTCTGGAGCGCACGGTGCAGGTGATCGTCGCCAGCCGCACCGGCCGCTGACCACGCGATCCAGTCTCGATCCATGTCTCCGGCGCCGGCCGCCCCGCGCGGGGCGGCGCCGGCGACATCGTTCGGGCCCCGGCCGTGGCTTCGCCGTGGTGTTGCCTTCCCGGGGGTTTCAGGTGGGGGTGGGGGCGAGGTCGGGGGTTACGAGGGCGCCGTCGTGGAGTTGGAGGACGCGGTCGGCCAGGGTCATGAGGGCCGGGTCGTGCGTGGCGACCAGGGCGGTCACTCCTTCGCTGCGCACCAGAGCGCGCAGCAGTTGCATGATCTGGCGTCCCGTCTGCGAGTCGAGCTGCCCGGTCGGCTCGTCGGCGATCAGCAGACGCGGCTTGTTGGCCAGGGCCCGCGCGATCGCCACGCGTTGCTGCTGCCCGCCGGAGAGCTCGTAGGGCCGCTGGTTCATGTGCTTCTCCAGGCCGACCAGCGAGAGGAGCATTCGTACGCGTTCGTCCCGTTCGGCGCCGGCGGTGCGGGACAGCCGCATGGGCACCCCGACGTTCTCGGCCGCGGACAGCACCGGGATCAGGCCGAACGACTGGAAGACGAAGCCGATGACGTCTCGGCGCAGCTCCAGCAGGCCGGTCTCGGGCAGTTCCGTGACGACGCGCCCGGCGACGGTGACCCGGCCGCTGTCGGGACGGTCGAGGCCGCCGATCTGGTTGAGCAGCGTGGTCTTCCCTGAGCCGGAGCGGCCCCTGATCGCGATCAGTTCGCCGGGGTAGGCGTCGAAGGAGACGTCGCCGAGGGCCACGACCGCCTTGGGTCCGCTGTTGTAGACCTTGCGAAGTCCTTGGACGACGACCAGCGGCTCGCCGTTCGAGGTGGGAGAAGGGGTACGGTCCCCGCCTACCTCGGTCTGTGCCACAGCAGATCCCGCCGCCACAGCAGATCCGGCTGCGGCCGCGGGAGATCCGGCCGTGTGGTGGGCCGCCTCGGGGAGGGGCGCGGGAGCCGCCTCGCGGGCGGACGTGGAGCCGGTTGTGGGGTTCGTCGTGGGGGAGTGGTGCGGGGTGGGGGGTGTTGCTGGGGTGTTGGGGTGGGTGCTCATTCGGTGTCCCCCGGTTGCGGCTTGTCGGGCCATACTCCGATGTGGTCGCGTTCGAGCTCCAGTCGTACGCGGCGTTCCATGGCCAGGGCGTTGGTGAAGTCCCTGGGAAGCTGCAGGCGCCCGACCCGGTCCAGGACGGCGTACTCCTCGGCGATGATCTCGCCGTCCGAGGAGGCGCGGCGGAGCGTCTCGCTGCTGGTGCGCCCGTCGCGGATGCCGACGGTCCGGTCGACCTGCTCGGAGACGAGCGCGTCGTGGGTGACGATCACGCCGGTGACGCCGAGCTCGCGGTTGGCCCGGCGCAGCGCCGCGAAGACCTGTTCGGAGTTCTCGGTGTCCAGCTCGCCGGTCGGTTCGTCGGCCAGGATGACCTGAGGGGAGTTCGCCAGCGCGACGGCGATGGCCACCCGCTGCTGCTCTCCGCCGGACATCTCGCCCGGCTTCCTGCCGGCGCAGTACGCCACGCCGAGTAGTTCGAGCAGCTCGTCGGCGCGAGCAGCCCCGGCGCGCTTGCCGGCCAGCTTCATGGGCAGCCGGACGTTCTCGCGGGCGGTGAGGTAGGGCAGCAGGTTGCGCGCCGTCTGCTGCCAGATGAAGCCGACGACCTCGCGCCGGTAGCGCAGGCGGTCCTTGGCCGTCATGGACAGCAGGTCGGTGCCGCCCACGCGGGCGACGCCGGCGGTCGGCACGTCCAGCCCGGACAGCACGTTGAGCAGCGTGGACTTGCCGGAGCCCGACGCGCCCACCATGGCGATCAGCTCCCCCTTCTCGATGAGCAGGTCGAGTCCCTGGAGGGCGACGACCTCGACGCCCTCGGTCTTGTAGATGCGCACCAGGTTGTCGCACAGGATGTGCGCGTGCTCGCCGAACACGGGCCCGGCCTGGGCGGCCTGGGCCTCCAGTTCCGAGAGTGTGGGAGTGTCCACCGTCCCGCCGGTGTCCACTGCGCCCGATGTGTTCACGGTGCCTCCCCGTGGGCGGTGTCGGTGTGGCGGGTCATTCGCCCACCCTGAGTGCCGAGCCGAGTGATCGGCGGCCGCCGATCCGCGCGTGCAGGAACGCGCCGAGCACGGAGACGGCGGCCAGCCCGGCGGCCAGCAGGACGGGCGTGGTGGGGCTGAGCCGGTAGTCGCCGACGGTCAGCGCGCCCGCGTAGGCGCGAAGGTCGATGGCGGACCCGAGCGCTGAGGGCAGCGCGAGGCCGAGCAGCAGGCCGGCGCACGCGGTGAGCACGATCAACGGGGCTATCTCCAGGACGGTCAGGGTGGACGCCTGGCGTTCTGACAGGCCGAGTGTGCGCAGGTAGGACAGCACGCGCGCCCGGTCGGCGGCGCCGATCACCAGGGAGATGATCACGGTGAGCAGCGCGTACGCGGCCAGGGCGACGGTGACGACGCGGAAGCTGGTCATGATCGTGCCGGCCAGCGGCGCCGCGGTGATCTTGCGCAGCGAGTCGGTAAAGGTGGACACCAGGATGCTGTCACGGTGGCCGGTGGCCGCCCTGAGCTCGGCGCCGTCGATGTCATCGCCCTCGATGAGCAGCATGCTGGTGTAGATCCGCGCACCCGCCCGCTTGGAGGCGTCGTAGGGGACCACGATCAGATTGTTCTCCGTGAAACTCACGCCGGGGAGTCCTCCGCTGATGACCCCCGCCTTGGTGAGCTTCATGCGGACGTGCCAGCCGATCTCGAAGGAGGACAGGTTGGCCAGGTCGGGGGACACCAGGGCCGGGATGGCGGGGGCGGCCATGCCGGCCGGGGCGTGCGGGATGTCGAGCGGGGTCCCGGCCATGGCCCGGCGGTACGCCTCCAGGTCCACGGCGAGGACGGTCGCGGTCCTGCCGCTGAGACCCACCTGGGCCGTGCCCTTGTCCGCCGGGATGACGGTCTTGACGCCGCGGACGTGCCGCACCCGTTCGATGACGCCCGCGGGCAGCTCGGCCGAGGACTCCACCCGCGCGGCGGCTCCGGTGGCGTGCCAGGCGGCGAGCCGCTGCGTCGCGTCCAGGCCCTCGCCGACGACGGCCCCGTACACCGAGACGGTGAGCGCGGGCAGCAGGATGAGCACGGGCAGCGCGGTGACCGACCTGGCGCGCGCCGCCAGGGTCATCCCGACGAACGGGACGGCGGAGCGCGCGCGCCCGGCGGCCCACACGATCAGGCGCAGCGGGTAGGGGTAGCAGCGCAGCGTGATGAGCGCGGCGGCGACGGTGAGCGCGGCGGGGACGAGCATGAGGAACGGGTCGGCGCCGCGCCGCAGCGTCTGGGTGGTGAGCCCGCGGGTGCGCAGCAGGTACGCGCCGGCCAGGGCCAGCACGATGACCACGACCTCCAGGGCGACGCGTCGCGGCGACGGGCGGCGCGCGACCACGTCGTCGCGGCGGTCCTCGATCGGCCTGCGGTGCCCGGTGGCCAGGCGCGCGGCGGTGAACGCGAGCGTGACCAGGGTGATCAGCAGCGGCCCGGAGTGCACGGCCGCGGTGGCCGGGCCGGGGTAGGCGAACGCCAGCGCGTAGCCGGCCAGTACGGGCGGCACCAGCGCCATGGCGATCACGGCGGTGCCGGTCAGCACGATCTGGCGCAGCGAGGCGCCGCGCGCGCGGGCCAGCGTCAGGCCGGTGCGCATGCGCTCGGCCATGAGTTGCACGGCCAGGGCGAGGACGCCCACGGCCACCGTGACCAGGCCACCGAGAATGAGGAACATCAGCGTCTGGGCGGTGCTGAGCTGATCGAGGAAGCCGGACAGCACCTCGGGCAGCGCGGTCTTGAGCTGGTAGGGGGCGACGCCGATCCGCGGGTTGTAGGGGACGGGGCCGGCGGTGTCGCCGACGATCGTCCGCAGGTACGCGCCGATGCCGTCGATCACCGAGCCGGCGTTGCGCGCGGTGATCGCGTGGTTGTCCACGGCGAAGATCCACCGGTAGTCGAGCTCCCTGGCCTCGCCGCTGAGCTTGGTCAGCGACGCGGGGCTCGTCAGGCTGGTGATGTAGTGCTCCTCGATGTCCATCGAGGGCTGGCGCCGGACGGTCACGGTGAGCATGTCGTGGTTGTGGTCCCAGAAGCGGTCGCGCGGGGCCAGGGCCTCGTACACGCCGGTGACCTTCGCGAGCGAGGGACGGCTGTTGCCGAGGATGAGCGTCGTGCCGACCGGGATGCCCATCTTGTCGGACGCCTGCTTGGACAGCGCGATCTCGAAGAGCGTGATGTCCTTGATCTCGGGATGGCCCGGGACGCTCGCCAGGGTGGCGGGCGCTCCCGGCGGCGCGCCCGCCACGTACCGGATCCGCTGGTCGGTGCCCGACACCCAGGCCATGTCGACGTACTGGAACGGGCGGTGCCCGCGGTCCAGGCGGCCCGCGACGGGGGTGCCGGTGGTCTTGGCGCCGTAGTGGCTGCGGTCGCCGGGCCCGTGGTACAGCGTTTCCGCCACCTCAGGCGGCAGGATGCCGCGGAAGTGCCGGTCGCCCGCCGCGAAGGCGTCCACGGTGGTGAGCGGGCTCGTGCTGGGCGCCCGCATGCTGACCGTGACGTCGGTCAGGGTGGCGGCGGTGTCGTCCAGGACGCCGTGCAGCGCCCCGTCGTAGGACCGTTCGAACGCCCGGGGAAGCGTGCACACCAGCAGCGTCGCGCTGAGCGCCAGCAGCGCCAGGACGGTGGCCGCGCCCCGGTGGATCTTGAGCAGGAGCAGCGGGTTCATCGGTCATCTCCGATCCGCAGTGCCCGGCCGAGACCCTGCCGGCGGAGCGACCGGGCGAGGCCGGCCACGACCGTGAACAGCAGGGCGGCGACCACGGCGAGCAGCGCGATGGTGGCCGGCCATGGGATGTCGAGGAGCACCGACGGCGTCACCGAGACCGCCTGGCCGGTCAGCACGATGTGCGGGACGACGAGACCCGCGACCGCCACGGCCAGCAGCGTTCCGCCCACCAGCGACAACCCGATGAGAAAGGTCTGCTCGACGGCCAGCAGTCCGAAGATCTGCCGGAAGCTCATGCCGAGAGCGCGCAGGATCGCGAACTCGGCCGTCCGCTCGCGCGCCGCGACGGCGGCGTTGACCACGAACCCGAGCACCGCGAAGATCAGCGCGGCGACGAAGCCGAGGATGAGGGCTCCCTGCAGGCCGCTGGCGAGCGGGTCGTCCCTGAGCCGCTGGGTCAGCGAGCCGAGGTCCACCACGGTCTGGTCCCATTCGGGGTGGCGGGTCAGTTCGGCCGCCGCCGCGGCGGTGTCGCCGTCCCGGGTGGCCATCCACCACTCGCCCACCGCGCGCGGCGTCCGGGCGCCGAGGACGTCCCTGGTGAGGATGGTCGGCAGGTCGGCGAGAACGGCGGACGCGCCGGCCGGCGTGCCCGGCATCGACTCCACGATGCCCGCCACCTCGATGTCCAGTTGCTCGCCCTCCATGTTGATCGTGGCGGTCTTGCCCGGGGTCAGGTTCTGGTCGCGGGCCAGGTCGGCGGTGAGCACCATGGGGATCGGCCGGAAGACGGCGCCCGCGGAGCCGTCCGCGTGCGGGAGCAGATCGGCGTCGGGCAGGCCGGCGGGCGTCACCGCGAGGGCGAGGTGCTCGGGGTCGCCCGCCTGGGGAGGCTGCTGCGCCTTGGGCGGGGGGACGGTGAGGTTCAGCAGCGCGGGTCCGGAGCTCCCGGCGCCGCCGGAGGACGCCGCCTTCGGGTCCTTGACGTGGCCCTCGCCGCGCACGACGGGGCCCCAGCGCAGCGACTTGGGCAGGACGACCGCGGCGCCGCCGTCGGTCCTGGCGTCGTTCAGCGTCAGCGTCAGGCCGCTGCCGCGCTCGGGCACCGGCACGTCCATGAGGAACCCGCGCAGGCTCAGCGGGTAGCTGAGCGCCCCGGCCCGGCCGGCCAGCGAGGCCAGGTCGACGGTGACGCGATGCGGCCGGCCGTCGGCGGGCAGCGGCCCGATCTGGACGTCACGGTGGGCGCCGAGCGCGTCGGACAGCAGCAGATGCACCCGCAGCCCGTCGTACTCGGGCCGCGTGGCGGGACGGTCCAGGGTGAACCGGGCGGTCATCGACAGCGTCTTGGGTTCGCCGGGCAGCGGCAGGCCGGGGACCTTGGGACGCCCCGCGGTCAGGCGCGCCGCGATGGCCTGGATCGACTCCGAGGACAGGTCGGGGCGCAGCATGAGCAGGCGCTCCAGCTTGGCGGCGTCGAGGGCGATCAGGGTGGGGTTGGACCCCGAGAACGAGGTGACCCCCCGGTAGACGGGGCTGATGGCCGTCACCCCGGCGAGGGCGCCGTAGGTGGCGCCGCGGCCGAGCGGCCCCAGTTCGGGGGACTCCAGCGGCCCCGAGACCCGCAGGTCGGCCGCCGCCTGGTGGCGCGCCTGGTCGACCTGCGAGCTCCGCCAGGTGGCGGCGGTCGCCATCGAGACCACGCCGATCGCCACCGCCATGGTGAGCAGCAAGGCGGGCCCGGAGTAGCGGAGGGGGCGGCGGCTCACCTGCCACGCGCCGAGGGCGGGCGCGAGCGAGGGACGCCGTGTGGTGAACCGTGCCGCGAGGCGGGAGACCCGGGGCACCAGCCGCAGGCCGAGCATGCCGCCGCACAGCAGCGCCAGCGCGGGGCCGGTGACGATCAGCGGGTCGATGCCGAGGTCGCCGCCGGTGGTGGCGGTCACCGGCGCGCCGTAGTGCTGGAGCTGCCAGATCGCCAGCGCGGCGACCGCGAGCAGGGCGACGTCGCCGCCGGCCCGCTCCAGCAGGCCCTGGCGGTCGCCACGGCCGCGCACGGCCTGCTCCTCGACGTAGGTGCGGCGGGCGCCGCGCAGCGCGGGGAGGGCGAGCAGCACGGCGCAGGCCAGCGCCACGCCGGCCGCGATCGCGAAGGTCGCCGCGTCCGGCCTCGGGGTGATCCGCACGCCCGCCGCCTGGATCCACGGGATCGTGTTGACCAGGCCGAGCAGCGCGGGCGCGAGGAACGGGGCGACGATCGCGCAGGGGACGGCCACCAGCAGCGCCTCGGCCCCGGTGAGCGCTGCCAGGCGCAGGCTTCCCGCTCCGCGCGAGCGCAGCAGCGCCACCTCCATCCGCCGGTGGTCGGCCAGCAGCCGCGCGGTCAGCACCAGCGCGTACGCGGCGAGCAGCAGCAGTTGCAGCACCGGCACCAGCATGGTCGACCGCGCGACCAGCGCGGCCTGGTCGAGCTGGGTGAGCATGTCCGGCAGCCGGGTGAAGGTGGTGCACGACGAGCAGTCACGCTTCAGGTCGCCGTCCAGCGCCGCCACCGAGGCGGCGAACGGGCGCAGCCGCTCGGGCGGCAGCCTGCGCAGGTCGGGCTGGGAGGTCCAGGTGGCGGCGACGCTGGTGCCGGTGAACCGTGCGAGGAAGGTCTCCCTCGGCACCATGAGGGGGCCGTAGGTGGTGTAGTTGCCGCGGTCGGCGCCCTTGCGCAGCAGGTCCTCGGCGTTCCAGCGGTCGGAGTAGGGGTCCAGGAGCTGGAAGATTCCGGTGACCTTCGCGGACACGCGCTTGTGGTCCAGCCGGCCGACGACGGTGAACGCGTCGCCCGCGGCCAGGTTCATCGCCTGGGCGGCGGGCTCGGAGACCGCCACCTCGACCGTCCCCGCCGTTGAGGCGCGCGGCCACGAACCGGTGACGAGCCGAGCGGAGTCCTCGATGCCCTCATAGGTGCCGAACCGGGTGAGCTCCGGCTGCTTGCGGCGTTCCTGCCCGGGCATGGCGTAGGAGTCGGAGCGGGCGCTGAACGTCACCCGCTGCGGCACCGCGGCGCCGCCGTCCCGTACGCGCTCGGCCATCCGGTCGCGGACCGCCCGGTCGATCCCGGGGAAGGTGGCCTGCTGGACGGGGGCGCCGACGCGGATCGCCGTGAGGTCGGCGGCCGCCGTCTCCATCGCCCGGCGCACGCCCACCTGTGCGATCGACGAGGCGTACATGGTGAGCGCGACGAGCGTGGTCGTCGCCAGCAGGATCGAACCGAACGCCGCGAAGAGCAGTAGAGGTTCGCTGAAGGCGCGCCGCAGCACCAATGGTGTCCGCCCCCGCATGAACCCCGCCTTCCTTGTGTGCCGTTCGCGTTTTATGCACCATAAGGGCGGTTTTGACGGATAAGCAGGGGTGGGGAGAGAAGGTGACGGACCCGATATCGCCTGGCAACGGCGGTGTTATCCCGAAATTGTGACAATTCGCGGTGTAACGCCCCAGCACCGGATGCGCCTCGGATGGGGGCGGGGGGCTGTCCGTGGCGAGGGCCGGAAGCGGGGGCGTTGGCCGGGGTGCGGGCGTGGCGGGGGGTGTGCGGACATGCCAAACGCCGCGTCCTTGGTGGACACGGCGTTATGGGATGCCGGGCAGGTGGTCCGGCTGGATCGTCCGGGCGGATGCCCGGAGGATCACTCGGCGGGCTGCAGGGCGGCGACGCGCTTGGCGATGGCCGACTTGCGGTTGGCCGCCTGGTTCTTGTGGATGACGCCCTTGCTGACAGCCTTGTCGAGCTGACGCGAGGCGGCGCGCATGAGGACCGCGGCCTCCTGCGCGTTGCCCTGCTCGGCGGCCTCGCGGAACTTGCGGACCGCCGTCTTCAGGGACGACTTGACGGCCTTGTTGCGCAGCCGGGCCTTCTCGTTCTGTCGGTTGCGCTTGATCTGGGACTTGATGTTCGCCACGAAGAAGCCTCGGTGAAAGTCGGTCGGATGGGGCGCGCGGGCAGAGAGGGCGCGCCACACGCAGTTGAACAGGATAACAACATGCCGGGGTCGCACCAAAATCGACAGACCACGGCACACGCCTGCGGCCTCATCCTAGCGCAGTGAAGAGCTCGACGGTCTTGGTGCCCGGTAAACTGGGGGGCGAAGCGCGGCACCGACACGCCCGGCAGGCGATCCGGCCCTTCGGGGGCGGGCGGCCCACGGGTGCGCGTGGCCGCGCCGATCTGCTGTCAGGCCCGCAGTCCGGGTGACGCTGCCTGGGTGACCACCCAAGCGTGCCACCATGGGGCGGCTGGCCCGCCAGCCTCCGATTAAACGTCGAACCTGCCGAAACGGACACCGGTGCCCATCCAGCCTGGCCAGACCGACCCCGCGCTGATCCGCAACTTCTGCATCATCGCGCACATCGACCATGGCAAGTCAACGCTTGCCGACCGGATGCTGCAGCTGACCGGTGTTGTCGACGCCCGGCAGATGCGCGCCCAGTATCTCGACCGCATGGACATCGAGCGCGAGCGCGGCATCACCATCAAGTCGCAGGCCGTCCGGCTGCCGTGGGACGGGCACGTGCTCAACATGATCGACACGCCCGGCCACGTCGACTTCACCTACGAGGTGTCGCGGTCGCTGGAGGCGTGCGAGGGCGCGGTGCTGCTGGTCGACGCCGCCCAGGGCATCGAGGCCCAGACGCTCGCCAACCTCTACCTGGCGATGAGCGCCGATCTGCACATCATCCCGGTGCTCAACAAGATCGACCTGCCGGCCGCCCAGCCGGACAAGTACGCCGAAGAACTCGCGGGGCTCATCGGCTGCGACCCCTCCGACGTGCTGAGGGTGTCCGGCAAGACCGGCGAGGGCGTGCGCGAGCTGCTCGACCACGTCGTCACGCAGGTGCCGGCCCCGGTCGGCGACGCCGCGGCCCCCGCCAGGGCGCTGATCTTCGACTCGGTGTACGACACCTACCGCGGCGTGGTCACCTACGTCCGGGTCATCGACGGGCAGCTCTCCAAGCGCGAGCGCACGATCATGATGTCCACCGGCGCCGCGCACGAGACGCTGGAGATCGGCGTCATCTCGCCCGAGCCGGTGCCGTCCACGGCGCTGGGCGTGGGCGAGGTCGGCTACCTGATCACCGGGGTCAAGGACGTCCGGCAGGCCCGCGTCGGCGACACGGTCACCACCACCGCGCGCCCGGCGAAGGAGGCCCTCGGCGGGTACGAGCATCCCAGGCCGATGGTGTACTCCGGCCTGTATCCCATCGACGGCGACGACTACCCCGAGCTGCGCGAGGCCCTGGACAAGCTGCAGCTGAACGACGCGGCGCTGGTCTACGAGCCCGAGACCTCCGCCGCGCTGGGCTTCGGCTTCCGCTGCGGCTTCCTCGGCCTGCTCCACATGGAGATCGTCCGTGAGCGGCTGGAGCGCGAGTTCAACCTCTCGCTCATCTCCACGGCCCCCAACGTCATCTACCGGGTGATCATGGAGGACGGCAAGGAGAACGTCGTCACCAACCCCTCCGAGTTCCCGGCCGGCAAGATCGCCGAGATCTACGAGCCGGTGGTGAAGGCCACGCTGCTGTCGCCGGCCGACCACATCGGCGCCATCATGGAGCTCTGCCAGGGCCGCCGCGGCTCGCTCCTCGGCATGGACTACCTGTCGGAGGACCGCGTCGAGATCCGCTACACGCTGCCGCTCGGCGAGATCATCTTCGACTTCTTCGACCAGCTCAAGTCCCGCACCCGCGGGTACGCCTCCCTCGACTACGAGCCGTCCGGCGAGCAGGAGGCCGACCTGGTCAAGGTCGACATCCTGCTGCAGGGCGAGGCGGTCGACGCCTTCAGCGCCATCGTCCACCGCGACAAGGCCTACGCCTACGGCGTCGAGATGGCCAAGAAGCTCAGGGAGCTCATCCCGCGCCAGCAGTTCGAGGTGCCCATCCAGGCGGCCATCGGCGCCCGGGTGATCGCCCGCGAGAACATCCGCGCCATCCGCAAGGACGTGCTGGCCAAGTGCTACGGCGGCGACATCAGCCGCAAGCGCAAGCTGCTGGAGAAGCAGAAGGAAGGCAAGAAGCGCATGAAGATGGTGGGCCGCGTCGAGGTCCCCCAGGAAGCCTTCGTCGCCGCCCTGTCCACCGAGAACAGCACCGACAAGGCCAAGAAGTAGCGACCGGCTCGGGGGGGGGGGGGGGGGGGGGGGGGGGGGGGGGGGGGGGGGGGAGGGGGGGGAGGGGGGGGGAGTGGGGGGGGAGGGTGGTGTGGCGTGT
>NZ_JBVJHR010000002.1:213436-364601 GCF_055586705.1 Sphaerisporangium sp. NPDC049457
AACTTTTTCCCCCCCCCCCGCCACAAAAAGAACAAACACAAAAAACAAAAAACCCCCCCCCCCCCCCCCCCCCCCCCCCCCCCCCCCCTCCCGGCCCCGCTGTCCGGGGCCGCCGCCGAAGCTCGGCGCCGGGCGCGCCGAGTTGTCCACAGGCGGTGCGAGGCATCTGCCGGAGGGCGGCAGACTGGGGGCGTGCCTTCCGTACTTCTCGACGGCGACGCCGTTCCCGCCTCCGGTGAGCTGCCCGCCGACGCCCTCCAGGGCCTCGGCACGCGGCCGTTCGGCTTCTACGTCCACGTGCCGTTCTGCGCCACCCGCTGCGGTTACTGCGACTTCAACACCTACACCGCGGCCGAGCTGGGCCCGGGGGCCTCGCGCGCCGACTACGCCGCCACCGCCGTCGAGGAGATCCGGCTGGCCCGCAGGGTCCTGGGCGACGCCGAGCTGCCGGTGCAGACCGTCTTCTTCGGCGGCGGCACGCCGACGCTCCTGCCCGCGGACGACCTGACCGAGATCCTGCGGGCGATCGACGGCGAGTTCGGGCTGGCGGCGGGCGCCGAGGTGACCACCGAGGCCAACCCCGAGTCCGTCGACCCCGCCTCCCTCGAACGGCTGCGCGCAGGCGGGTTCACCCGCGTGAGCTTCGGCATGCAGAGCGCGGCCGAGCACGTGCTGGCCGTCCTCGACCGGCGCCACACCGCCGGCCGTCCGGCCCAGGCCGTGCGAGAGGCCAGAGACGCCGGGTTCGCGCACGTCAACCTCGATCTGATCTACAGCACTCCGGGGGAGACCGACGACGACTGGCGCGCATCCCTGGCCGCCGCCATCGAGGCGGGTCCCGACCACGTCTCGGCGTACTCGCTGATCGTCGAGGACGGCACCCGGCTGGCCGCCCGCATCCGCAGGGGCGAGCTGCCCATGCCCGACGACGACGTGGCCGCCGACCGCTATGTCATCGCCGACACCATGCTGTCGCAGGCCGGGTTCTCCTGGTACGAGGTGTCCAACTGGGCCACCTCGCCGCAGGCGCGGTGCCGCCACAACCTGCTCTACTGGACCGGCGGAGACTGGTGGGGAGTGGGTCCCGGGGCCCATGGCCACGTGGGCGGCACCCGCTGGTGGAATGTCAAGCATCCGGCCGCGTACGCCTCCCGGCTGGCCACCGGTTCCTCGCCCGGCCATGCCCGCGAGGTGCTGTCCGAGGACGACCGCCGGGTCGAGCGGCTGATGCTCGAACTGCGCCTCGACTCGGGGTTCCCGCTCGCCGACATCTCCCCGCAGGCCCGCACGGCCGTCGCCCGCGCCATGGGCGACGGCCTGCTGCAGCCCGAGCCCTTCAAGCGCGGCCACGCCGTCCTCACCCTGAAGGGCCGCCTGCTCGCCGACGCGCTCATCCGCGACCTCACCTGACGGCAGGCCCGCCGGCCCCGCTTGAGCGGAGGTCGGCTGATGGGGGGGTGTCGAGCGGGGTCAGCTGACGAAGCGGATGTTCAGGGGGTAGCGGTAGTTGTCTCCGCGGTTCGCCGCGACGGCCGCCATGATCATCAGGATCAGCGAGCCGACGGCCACGACCAGCATGAGCAGGATCCCGATGAGCACCAGGACCAGCACGGCCGAGATCGCGTAGGCGATGAAGAGCGTGATCTGGAAGTTCAGCGCCTCGGCCGCCTGGTCGCGCACGTACGGCGACTCGTCCTTCTTCACCAGGTACAGCACCAGCGGGCCGAGGAACGAGGTCAGCAGGCCCAGCAGGTGGGCGAGCATCGCGAGGGTCGTGTCGTCCGAGCCGGGGCGCGGCCCGTACCTGCCGGGGACGTGGGGACCCGCCGCGAAACCCGGCTGCCCGTAGCCGGGCCGGCCATAGCCCTGCCGGCCGTAACCCGGCTGCTGCCCGTAACCCGGTTGGCCGTAGTTCTGCTGGCCGTAGCCTGGCTGGCCATGGCCCTGCTGGTCGGGGTCCGGCCGGCCGTACACGGGCTGCTCGTACGGGGGCGGGGGCGCGTACCCGTATTGGGCGGGGCCCGGCTCGGGGTGGCCGGCGCCGTAGCCGGACGGCCGGTCGGCGGGCCACTCGGACGCGGCAGGCTGCCCGCGCTCGCCGGCCGCCGGGTCGTCGTCCCGCGGGCCGCCCGCCGGACGAGGGTCGTCCTGCGGGCCGCCGGAATCGGAGGGGTGGCCGTACGGAGGATGGCTCATGGGTTCTCCTCGGTCGACACGAAGTCGATCAGCTCCTCGACCCGGCCCAGCAGCTCAGGTTCGAGGTCAGTGTAAGTCCGGACAGCGCCGAGAATGCGGCGCCAGGCCTCCGCCGGTTCGAGCCGCCAGCCGAGCGCCTCGATGACGCCTTCCTTCCATGGGATCCCCCGCGGAACCGCCGGCCAGGCGGCGATGCCGAGGACGGAGGGCTTCACCGCGGCCCAGATGTCGACGAACGGGTGCCCCACGATGAGCACGTGGGCGGAGGAGGAGACCTGGGCGGCGATGCGGCTCTCTTTGGACCCGGGGACCAGGTGGTCGACCAGCACTCCGAGGCGACGTCCCGGGCCGGGCTCGAACTCCGCCACGATGGCAGGCAGGTCGTCCACGCCCTCCAGGTACTCGACGACGACGCCCTCCACCCGCAGGTCGTGGCCCCAGATCTTCTCCACCAGGGCCGCGTCGTGCACGCCTTCGACGTAGATGCGGCTCTCCTTGGCGACGCGCGCCCGCAGGCCCTGGACCGCGATGGACCCCGACGCGCTGCGGGCGGGCCGCCCGGCCCCGGCGGCGTCAGGGGCGGGGCGCACGAGCGTCACGGGCTTGCCGTCGAGCAGGAACGCGGCGGGCGCCAGCGGGAACACCCGCCGCCGCCCGAAGCGGTCCTCCAGGGTGACGGCCTCCTTGTCACAGGCCACCACGGCGCCGCAGAAGCCTCCCTCGGCGTCCTCCACCACGAGGTCGGGCTCGGCCGGGACCTTGGGGATCTTGCCGCGCAGCGGCCTCCGCCAGTCTCCGGCCAGCACGTCCCTTCCGTAGTCCCGCATACCTGGGCACGCTAGCAAAGATCATGCCCGGGGCGGGGCGCCCTGGGGCCACGCGCCGCCGTAGGGGGAGGACGCGGCCGCCCGCCGCCTGCGGTCACGGCCGCGCCGCACCAGCACGACGATCGTGGTGACGACCGCGAGGAGGAACCCGGCCGCCGGGATGAGGAGCAGGAAGGCGACGCCGCCCGCGAGCGCGCCGGTGTCGGCGGTCAGCGACCTGCCGACGCCGAACAGCGCCTGCTTGCCGGCCTCGGCCCGGCAGCTCACCTTGTAGGCGCCCGGAGCGGGCACGCCGATGTCGAACACGGCCTCCCAGACCCGCCCGTCGGCGCCCACCGTCTGGGAGGTCTTGGGCGAGGTCAGGCCGACCTTCTGGCCGGCGGCGTCGGTCGCGAGGCAGGTGACGTCGGTGGGCCCGGACGCCGAGGCGTACAGGATCGGCCTGTCCTTGGGGTCGAGCGTGAGCGACACGCTGCCGCCGCTCTGGAACGTCCGCGTCGGCGCCGCGTCGGTGATGGTCTTGAACAGGCCGCCGGCGAACCCCACGACGCCCACGACGCCGCAGATCACGGCGAGGAGCCAGGCGAGCACGATCCACAGCACGCGCGGCCGCACCGGGCCGGGCGCCGCCGGGGCCGGCGAGGCGTACAGGGGGTGCGCGGCCCCGGACGGAGGCGTCCCGTAGGAGGGCCCGCCGTACGCGGGGCCGCCCGAGGCGCCGTACGGCCCGCCGCCGGAGGCGCCGTACGGGGAGGGACCGGCCGGGGCGCCGTAGGGAACGCCGTAGGGGGCGCCGTACGAGGGCGACCCGGACGGCGGGCCCTGGGGGCGCGGCGGAACCTGCGAACCCGAGGAGTCCTGGCGCGGTGACCGCGTCGTGGCGTCGGTCAAGCGTGGATCGTTCTCGCTCATGGGAGGAGTGTGGGCGGGGTCACTTGCCGACGGATAGCAAGCCGCTTGCCACCGGCGGGGCGGGCCGTTTCCGGCCTGTTCGCGGGGCCGGCGCGACGGGACGGTGAGAGGGTGATCCCCGGTACGCGGCGAGGGTGGCAGGGCATGAGTTATCGCACCCCGTGGCCGGGAGCCGTACACTTGGCACTCGGGAACACTGAGTGCCAGACCAGGCGTTTACGCAGGCACGAACGCGAGGCAGGGAGGTGAGCACGTTGCTCGATGACCGTAAGCTGGCAGTTCTGCGAGCCGTAGTCGAGGACTTCGTGTCCACCAACGAGCCGGTCGGGTCGAAGGCGCTGGCGGAGCGTCACAATCTGGGGGTCTCTCCCGCCACCGTGCGCAACGACATGGCCGTGCTCGAAGAGCAGGGCTACATCACACAACCTCACACGAGTGCGGGGCGGGTTCCCACCGACAAGGGCTACCGGCTGTTCGTCGACCGGCTGTCCCAGATCAAGCCGCTGTCGGCCGCCGAACGCCGCGCCATCGAGACGTTCCTGGCCGGCGCCGTCGACCTCGACGACGTCGTGACCCGCACGGTGCGGCTGCTGGCGCAGCTGACGCGCCAGGTGGCGGTGGTGCAGTATCCTTCGCTGATCCGCTCCACGGTCCGGCACGTCGAACTGGTGCCGCTCGCCGAGCGGCGCATCATGCTTGTGGTGATCACCAACACCGGCAGGGTCGAGCAGCGGGTCGTCGACCTGCCCGACGTGGTGGGGGACGACCAGGTCGCCCACCTGCGGGCGGTGCTGAACGCCAGCCTCGACGGATGCCGCCTCGGCCGCGTGGCCGAGACGGTGGCCGACCTGCCCGAGCGGCTTCCCGAAGAAGACCGGCCGATGGCGGCGACCATCCTGTCGGTCCTCCTGGAGACCCTGGTCGAGCGGCACGACGAGAAGATCGTCTTTGCCGGCGCGGCCAACCTGGCGGGCGATTTCAGTGTCGGCCTGCGCGAGGTGCTGGAGGCGCTCGAAGAGCAGGTCGTGCTGATGCGGCTGCTCGGCGAGGCGAACGACCCCTCCGCCCTCACCGTGCGCATCGGCTCCGAGAACCCCTACTCGGGGCTTCACGGCACCTCGATCGTCGCCGCCGGGTACGGTTCGGGCGACAATGAACTGGCTCGGCTCGGAGTGCTGGGCCCGACGCGAATGGACTACCCGGTGACGATGGGAGCGGTGCGCGCAGTGGCACGCTATGTCGGCCAGATCCTGGCGGGGTCCTAGGTGGCCCGCGACTATTACGGCATCCTCGGGGTCCGCCGTGACGCCAGCCAGGACGAGATCAAGAAGGCGTATCGCCGCCTCGCACGTGAGCTGCACCCTGACGTCAACCCCGACCCCGCGACGCAGGAGCGCTTCAAAGAGATCAACCAGGCGTACGAGGTCCTGTCGGACCCGAACAAGCGCCAGATGTTCGACCTCGGCGCCGACCCGTTCGGCGGCGCGGGAGCGGCCGGGGCGGGAGCGGCCGGCTTCGGCGCGGGCTTCCCGTTCAGCGACATCATGGACGCCTTCTTCGGCGGCGGCGCCGGGGCGCGCGGCCCCCGTTCCAGGGCCAGGCGCGGGCGCAACGCGACGATCCGGGTCGAGCTCGACCTGTCGGAGTCGGCGTTCGGCACCACGCGTGAGCTGGTGGTCGACACCGCCGTGCTGTGCGAGGTGTGCCAGGGGTCGGGCGCGGCGGCCGGCACCCATCCGGACACCTGCGACATGTGTCACGGCCGCGGCGAGATCTCCCAGGTCACTCGGTCGTTCCTCGGCCAGGTGATGACCGCGCGGCCCTGCCCCCAGTGCGGCGGGTTCGGCTCGGTGATCCACCACCCGTGCCAGGAGTGCTCCGGCGACGGCCGGGTCCGCACCCGGCGCACGATCAAGGTGCGCATCCCGGCGGGCGTCGAGGACGGCACGCACATCCAGCTGGCCGGCGAGGGCGAGGTCGGCCCGGGCGGCGGCCCCCCCGGCGACCTGTTCCTCGAGATCGTCGAGCGGCCGCACGACACCTTTGAGCGGCGCGGCGACGACCTGCACTGCACGGTGCAGATCCCGATGACCGCGGCGGCGCTCGGCACGATCCTCACCGTGCAGACGCTCGACGGGGCCGAGGAGCTCGACGTACGGCCGGGCACACAGTCCGGCCAGGTCATCCCGCTGTACGGCAGGGGCATCCAGCGGCTCAACGAGACCGGCAGGGGCGATCTGCTGATCCACGTCAACGTGGAGACCCCGACCAAGCTCGACCAGGCCCAGGAAGACCTGCTCAAAGAGCTGTCCAAGCTGCGCGGCGAAGAGCGCCCGCCCGGCAAGTTCGCCCCCGGCCAGCAGGGCTTCTTCTCGCGGCTCAGGGACGCCTTCAACGGCCGATGAACGGCGGTGTGCGGTGAGCGTGCCGGTGTTCCTCTCCGGCGACCTGTCCGGCGCCGAGATCGTTCTCGGCGGCCCCGAGGGACGGCACGCCGCCGCCGTGCGGCGGCTGCGCGCGGGCGAGCGCGTCGATCTGACCGACGGCGCGGGAGCGGTGGCCGAATGCGTGGTGCGCGAGGCCGGGAAGGACTTCCTGCGCCTCGGCGTGCTCGGCCGCCGTACGGTCCCCGCGCCGGAGCCGCGCCTGGTCGTCGTCCAGGGCCTGCCCAAGGGCGAGCGGGGCGAGCTCGCGGTCGAGATGATGACCGAGGCCGGGGTGGACGTCATCGTCCCGTGGGCCGCGGCCCGGTGCGTCACCCAGTGGAAGGGCGAGCGCGCGGCCAAGTCGCTGGCCCGCTGGCGCTCCACGGCCCGCGAGGCGGCGAAGCAGGCCCGGCGGTTCCACCTGCCCGAGATCACCGAGCAGGCGACCACGGCCGAGGTCGCCGCCCTGCTGCGCGGCGCCGCCGCGGCGGCCGTCCTCCACGAGGAGGCCGCCGTGCCGCTTTCGGCCCTGCCGCTGCCCGCGAGCGGCGACATCGTCATCGTGGTCGGCCCCGAGGGGGGCATCGGCGACGACGAGCTCAAGCGCTTCCAGGAGGCCGGCGCGGCTTCGGCGCTGCTCGGCCCGACCGTGCTGCGCACCTCCACGGCGGGCGTCGCCGCCGCGGCCGTCCTGCTCAGCCGCTCGGGCCGCTGGTGAGCGTGAGCGCTCTCCGGCTCCGCTGACGCGGCGCCCATCGCTTTCCGGCGCGGGCGCTACTCCTGGGTCATGTTCTGGGTGGTGGAGTCGGCCTCGGTGGTCATCTGGGGGGTGACCGTGGGAGCCGGGGGCTCGGTGGGAGCCGCTGAGGCGGTCGGCGCCGGGGGCTCCACCGTCGGCTTGGGGTTGGCGGTGGCGGTCCTCGTCGGCGTCGGGGTCGCGCTCTGCCGCGTCGGCGTGGGACGGGGCTCGGTCGTCCGGTCCGGCTGCGACTCGGTGGCCGTGGGCTCCGGGCAGGGCCGCGGCGAGTCGCCGCCCTCGGGTTCCACGGCGGTGGGCGCGGCGGTGGCGCAGTCGGTGCCCGGCGAGGCCGTCCCCGACGGCGTGGCGGTCACCGAGGGCGTGGCGCTGACCGGCGCGCTGGGCTGCGGACGCTGGGAGCCGCCGACCGCCGGCGGGTGGACCTCGTTCGGCGGGCGGCGGGTGCTCGACTCGTCCGGAGGAGAGGTGTCGTATTGGACCTGGATGATGTGCCGGTCGGTGCCGATCTGGACCTTGAGGCCCGGCACGACCATCACGACGGCGGCGGCCACCACGACGGCCCCGAACGCCGAGGCGGCGGCTCGCCACCAAAACATCCCTCGCCCGCCGCGCTGCTCGATGCGGGTGCGGATGATCTGCAGTCCTTCTGCGGAGGGCACGACAGAATCCGCCTCCGCGCGCAAGACACGGCGCAGGACCTCGCCGTACTCGTCGGGGGACTCGGTCATGACAGTTGCTCCAGTACCGTGCGTAATGCGGCCATGCCGCGGGCTGTGTGGCTCTTCACCGCACCCTTGCTGATGCCCATGGCGTGCGCGATCTCGGCCTCGGACAGGTCGCCGTAGTAGCGCAGCACCAGCGCCTCGCGCTGCCTGTTGGGGAGCCCGCGCAGTGCCTCGATGACGGCGGACCGTTCGAGCTCTCCTATGGCCCCGTTCTCCGCGCTCGGCGCGTCGGGCAGCCCCTTGGGGGCGTACTTCTCCACGACGGCGCGGTGGCGGAGCACTGAGCGCGATCGGTTGACGACCGACTGGCGCAGGTAGGCGAGTGCCTTGTCGGTGTCGCGCAGGCGGCGCCACGCCCCATGAAGGGCGACGAACGCATCCTGCACGACTTCCTCCGCGGTCGCGCTGTCGCGCACCAACAGCATGGCGAGACGCACAAGAGACCGATAGTGGGCGCTGTAAAGCGCCGTCACGGCCATGTCGGCGTCCCATCCGACGGGCACCGCCCCCAGCGACCTTTCGGCCACGAGGGTCTCGGTGGTCACATCTGTTGGACGCACGGCCTTTCCAGAGGGTTTACGCTCTGGCGATTCTTTAGGGGGCATGACCCAGTTGTGTCCTCGCCGATGGCCTGGCCGACACTGACCGCTGTCTGACGCTGAAGTGTCGCACACCAACCCTAGCCGCGCGGATCTTTCCGCGGGACCTCCTCGGTATTACCGATTGGCAACAGAGGTGACTACCATGCGTGCGTGACAGACTGCCTGTTCTGCAAGATCGTGGCCAAGGAGATCCCCGCCACGGTCGTCTACGAGACCGAGCGGACGCTGGCGTTCGCGGACGTCAACCCCCAGGCGCCCACGCACGTCCTGGTGATCCCCAAGGGGCATTACGAGAACGCCGCGGCGCTGGCCGCGGCGGACGACGGCCTCGCCGACGAGGTGCTGAAGACCGCGCACGCGGTGGCCGCGCAGGAGGGGGTGGCCGACTCCGGCTACCGCGTGGTGTTCAACACCGGCCCGCAGGCCGGTCAGACGGTGTTCCACGTGCACGGGCACGTGCTCGGCGGCCGCGACCTGCAGTGGCCACCGGGCTGACCGCGGCCCGGATACCATGGGCATAACAACGGCGCGGTCGGGCCGGCGCGCAGGCTGAACGCCACAAGAGCGCGACGGCGCACACGCATAAGACCGGGAGGCGAGCAGGCCGCAAGGGCCGCCCATGTCCGAGTCATACGAAACCCGCAGCGCGCCCAACGGCGCGCACACCAGCGAAGCGCCCCGAACCAAAGGCCCGTCCCGCACGCAGGCCAAGGTGGTGATCCCGGACGAGCACTCCATGGTGACCATTCTCGGTTCCCGTGACGAGCTGCTGCGGGTCATCGAGGGCGCGTTCCGGGCGGACGTCCACGTCCGCGGCAACGAGATCACCATCAGCGGCAGTCCCGAAGAGAGCGGCCTGGTCGTCCGCCTCTTCGAAGAGATGGTCGAGCTGGTGCGGTCCGGAGCGCAGCTCACCACCGACGCCGTGGAGCGCAGCATCGCCATGCTGCGCATGAGTTCCGGCCGGCCCGCCGACGTGCTGTCGCTGGACATCCTGTCCTCGCGCGGGCGCACGATCCGCCCGAAGACCGTGAACCAGAAGCGTTACGTCGACGCGATCGACAAGCACACCGTCGTGTTCGGCATCGGGCCGGCGGGCACCGGCAAGACCTACCTGGCCATGGCCAAGGCCGTGAAGGCCCTGCAGGCCAAGGAGGTCAACCGCATCATCCTCACCCGGCCCGCCGTCGAGGCGGGGGAGCGGCTGGGCTTCCTGCCGGGCACCCTCTACGAGAAGATCGACCCCTACCTGCGCCCGCTCTACGACGCGCTGCACGACATGCTGGACCCCGACTCGATCCCGCGGCTGATGGCGGCGGGCACGATCGAGGTGGCGCCGCTGGCCTACATGCGCGGGCGCACGCTCAACGACGCCTTCATCATCCTGGACGAGGCGCAGAACACCTCGCCCGAGCAGATGAAGATGTTCCTCACCCGCCTGGGCTTCAGCGCCAAGATCGTCGTCACGGGCGACGTCACGCAGATCGACCTCCCGGGCGGCCAGCTGAGCGGCCTGAAGGTCGTCCAGGATATCCTTGACGGCATTCCGGACATCCATTTCTGCAGGCTGACGAGCGCGGACGTCGTGCGGCACAAGCTGGTGAGCGACATCATCGACGCCTACAGCCGCTACGACCTCGCGACCGCCGAGCCGCATGCCATCAAGGGCGGCAAACGCCCGCGGGGGAGATAAGAAACACCATGAGCATCGAGGTGGCCAACGAGTCGGGCGTCGAGGTGGACGAGTCCTCGCTGGTCGAACTGGCCGGTCACGTGCTCGGCCGCATGGGCATCCACCCGCTGGCCGAGCTGTCCATCCTGGTCGTGGACGAGGCGGCGATGTCGCAGCTCCACGAGCAGTGGATGGGCGAGCCCGGGCCGACGGACGTCCTGGCCTTCCCCATGGACGAGCTGCGTCCCAACCCCGGCGGTTCGCGGCAGGACGTCGACGCCCCGCTCGACCCGGCGCTGCTGGGCGACGTGGTGCTGTGCCCGCAGGTCGCGGCCAAGCAGGCCGCGGAGGCCGGCCACAGCACCCGCGAGGAGCTCGAACTGCTCTGCACGCACGGCATCCTGCATCTCCTCGGGTACGACCACGCCGAGCCCGAGGAGCACGCCGAGATGTTCGGGCTCCAGGGCGAGCTGCTCGAAGCGTGGCGGGAGGTGCGGCGGGAGCCGTGAGTTCCCCCAGCGGATGGCTGCTGTCGGCCGTCCTTCTGATCTTCCTCGGTGGCCTGCTGGCCAGCGCGGAGACCGCCCTGGCACGCATATCGCGGGTGCGCGCCGAGGAGTTCGCGCGCAAGGGCCACCGCGGGGCGCAGCGTCTCCAGGCGATCGTCGCCGATCCGCCCCGCTACCTCAACCTGCTCCTGCTGCTGCGGCTGAGCTGCGAGCTGATCGCCACGGTGATCGCGACGCTGCTGTTCATCGACTGGCTGGGCGACGAGGGCCAGGCGTACGCCGTGGCCGCGGGCGTCATGATCGTGATCAGCTACGTCATCGTGGGCGTCTCCCCGCGCACGCTCGGCCGCCAGCACGCCGAGCCGGTCGCGCTGGCGAGCGCGCCGATCGTGTACGGGCTGACGCGCATCTTCGGGCCGCTGCCCAAGCTGCTGATCCTGCTGGGCAACGCGCTCACCCCCGGCAAGGGGTTCCGCGACGGCCCGTTCACCTCCGAGGCCGAGCTGCGCGACCTGGTCGACCTGGCCGAGGAGCGCCGGGTGATCGAGCCGGACGAGCGCCAGATGATCCACTCGGTGTTCGAGCTGGGGGACACCCTGGTCCGCGAGGTGATGGTGCCGCGCACCGACATGGTGTTCATCGAGCGCGGCAAGACGTTGAACCAGGCCCTGTCCCTGGCGCTGCGCAGCGGCTTCTCCCGCATCCCCGTGGTGGGCGAGAACGAGGACGACGTCGTCGGCATCGCCTACCTGAAGGACATCGTGCGGCGGGTCCACGAGGCCTCGGCGCACGGCGACGCCGAAGGCGAGAAGATCGGGTCGCTGATGCGCCCCGCCACGTACGTGCCCGAGAGCAAGCCGATCGACGAGCTGCTGCGCGAGATGCAGGCCCGCCAGATCCACCTGGCCATCGTCATCGACGAGTACGGCGGCACCGCGGGGCTGGTCACCATCGAGGACGTCCTGGAGGAGATCGTCGGCGAGATCGCCGACGAGTACGACCAGGAGGCGCCGCGCGTCGAGTGGCTGGAGGACGGCGGCGCCAGGGTGACGGCGCGGCTGCCGGTGGACGAGCTGGGCGAGCTGTTCGACACCGAGCTGGAGGTCGACGACGTCGACACGGTGGGCGGCCTGCTCGCCCACGCCCTGGGACGGGTGCCCATCGCCGGCTCGCGCGCCACGGTGGACGGCCTCAGCCTGACCGCCGAGAGCACGGCCGGCCGCCGCAACCGCATCAGCACGGTCGTCGTGCGCCGCGCCGTCCCCGTGCAAGATCTCCCCGTTCCGGCCTCCGCCGAGCACGAGCCCTGATCGGACGGTCGTCCGCCCGTGACAGGCCGAGGGCAGGGGGTCAGATCGAGGCGTCGAGCGTCTGACAGAGCAGGGCGCTGAGACGGGCGGCCTCCTTCTCGTCGCCGAGTTCGCGGTACTGCCGGCAGGCGTCGAGCAGGGTGCGGCGCGCGGCGGCCAGGTCGCCGCTCGCGGTGTAGGCCTCGCTGAGCGCCGCCGTCGTGCGGGCCTTGCCGTAGGCGTGCTGGAGGCGCTCCCACAGGGCGGTGGCCGCCTGGAGCCGGGCGATGCCCTGTTCATGGCATCCCTCGGCGCTCTCCAGGCGGCCGAGCCCGTGGAGAGCGATCGCGCGGCCGAAGTCGTAGTGGCAGGCGGCGCTGGCGGCCAGGCCGCGCTCCAGCGTCTCGCGGGCGTCGGGGTGGCCGTGGTCGGCGTACAGCTGCCCGAGATGGGCGAGCATCATGGCCTCCAGCAGGGGGTCGGACGAGGCCCGCGCCTTGGCGACGGCCAGGCGCAACTGCTCGCCGCCCTCGGTGAACCGGCCGCACCGCTTGTGGATGACGCCGATCAGCGCCCGGACGACGCACTCGTCGCGCGGGCTGGCGAGCCGCCGCGCGATCGCCATGGCCTGCTCGGCGTGCGCCAGCGCCTGGTCGTAGTCGCTGCGCTCGTTGCCGATGATGCCGAACTGCTGCAGCACGTGCAGCTCGCCGAGCGAGTAGCCGCACGAGCGGGAGATCTCCAGGCTCTCGCGCAGCAGGGAGATCGCGACCTCCTGATCGCCGCGCAGCCGGTGCGCGTCGCCGGACAGGTACAGCGCGTCCGCCTGGCCGCGTCGCACGCCGAGCTCCCGGAAGATGCCCAGGGACGCCTCCGCCGACTCGATCTTGTCGGCCAGCGCGGTGCCCGGCTTGCCGGAATGCAGGTCGGCGAGGTTGCGTAACATGACCGCCTCGCCGAGGCGGTCGCGGCCCTCGCGGCAGGCGGCGAGCGCCAGCCGGTGCGTCCACGTGCCCTCGGGGGTGTCGCGCAGCTCGTAGAAGCTCTGGGCGGCCGCGGCCAGCCCCCAGGCGTACCGCGTCGCGCCCATGGCGGCCGCCTGCCGCACCAGGGCGGCGAGCGTCCGCCGCTCCGCCTCGAACCAGGCGAACGGGTCGCTCACCATGCCCTCGGCCTCCTCGGGACGCCGGCGGGAGACGTCCGGGCGCAAGCGGGCCAGGGTGCGCGCGGGAAGGCGCGCGTCGGCCTCCTCGGCGAGCAGCAGCCAGCCGCCGAGCGCGCGGGAGACGGCGGCGTGCCGGGCGGACGCGTCGTCCTCCGTCTCGGCCTGGTGGCGGGCGAAGATGCGGATCAGCTCGTGCAGGCGGAACCGCGCCCGCCCCGCGGGGCCGGGGCCGACCTCGTCGACCAGCCGCGCGTCGACCAGGGAGTCCAGCCATTCCTCCGCGAGCCGCTCGGGCGCGCCGGTCAGCGCGGCGGCGGCCCACATCGGGAAGTCGGGGGTGTCCAGCAGCCCGAGCAGCCGGAACAGCCGGCGCCGCGGCTCGTCCAGGCCCGCGTAGGAGGTGCCGATGGCCGCCTTGACGTCCAGGTCGCCGGCCCTGAGACGGTCGAGCCTGCCCGCCTCGTCGCGAAGCTCCGAGGCGAACAGCGACAGCAGCCAGCCGGGACGCGCGGTCGCGCGGGCTCCCGCGATGCGCACCGCCAGGGGCAGCCTGCCGCACAGCTCGACGATCTCCAGCGCGGCGGCGGGTTCCCGCTCGGCCCGCCCGTCCGTCACGATCTTGGCGAGCAGGCTCATGGCGGCGTCCGGTTCGAGGACGTCGAGGTCGACGAAGGAGGCCGACTCCAGGCCCAGCAGTCGTTTGCGGCTGGTGACCACCACCGCGCATCCGGCCGCCCCGGGCTGCACCGCCCGGACCTGCGCCTCGGCGTCGGCGTTGTCGGCCAGCACCAGGACTCGCCGGCCGGCGAGCAGGCTGCGGTAGTGCAGGATGCGCTCGTCGAGGGACTCGGGGACCGACGCGCCCGGCACGCCGAGGGCGCGCAGGAACTGTCCCAGCACGGTGGCGGGCGTGACCTGGCCGCTGAAGTCGGCCCAGAGCTGGCCGTCGGGGTAGCTCTCTTCGAGCCGGTGCGCCAGGTGGACGGCGAGCGTGGTCTTCCCGACCCCCGCGCGGCCGGAGATGGCGAGCGTCCTGAGCGCGCGCGGCTCGTGCGAGGACAGCGCCGCCGTGCAGCGCAGGACCACCGCCTCGCGGCCGGTGAAGTCGGCGAGGCAGGGGGGCGTCTGCACCGGGCCGCGGGCCGGCGGCGGGCCGGACGGCGCCACTGAGCCGTCGCGCGGCCGGGCGGCGCCGCCGGGGTCGCGGCCGGGTCCGCGCGGGCGCTCGTCCGTCAGGATCTCGTGGTGCAGGCGGCGCAGCTCGGGGCCGGCGCCGACGCCGAGGTCCTCTTTGAGCCGCTCCTGGTGGCCGGCGAAGAACTTAAGCGCCTCGGCGCGGCGTCCGGTCAGCCGCAGGGCGCGCATGAGCTGGACGGCGAGGCCCTCGCGGAACGGATGCTCGGCGACCAGGCTCACCAGTTCCTTGACGACGTCCTCGGCCCGCCCCGCGGCCAGGTCGCCCTCGAACCGCCATTCCAGCGCCGTCAGCCTGCGCTCGCCCAGGATGTCGGCGTAGACGGCCACCGACGAGGTGGCGGGCACGTCGTCCATCACCGGGCCGCGCCACAGCGACAGGGCGCGCTCGATCACCTGGTGCGCCCGCTCGGACTCGCCGCGGGCGCGCAGGCGGCCGCCCTCGTCGCACAGGTCCTCGAACAGGGCCGCGTCGATGGCCCGGCGGTCGAGGTTCAGCCGGTAACCGCCGTTGCGGTGCTGGATGACCTCGGCGTCGCCGTCGCCGAGCAGCCGCCGGAGCGCGTGGACGTAGCCGCGGACCAGCGTCCGGCACGAGGCCGGAGGCGCTTCCCCCCACAACTCGTGGATCAGCTGGTCCGAGGAGATGTGCTGACCGGCTTTGACGAGCAGGGCGGCCAGCGCGCCGCGGGCCTTCGCTCCGCCGGGGGCCACCCACTTTTCGCCATTCCATGCCTCCAGCGGCCCGAGGCAGCGAATCGTCATCGACGCCAAGCCGAACTCCATTCGGACGTGGTCCATGAACAGAATCTCTACGCCTCTTCTACTCCTGTTCTACGGCGGCGCTCAACAATCGCTGCTGACCGTGAATTCGGTATCGGTCCTCACAGAAGGGGTGAACGATCGTGAGGAAAATCGGTTCCCTGGCCGACCGGCTGCTGGGCCTCGTGGTGCCCAAGGGCCGGGCGGAGGCCGCGTCCTGCTGGTATGAGCAGTGCGGCGCCCGGCACTCCAGGTACTGCTGCTACTACCCGGACAGCGGCGTGATCATCTGCGACGCCTGTCTCTACCGCCCGTAGGCACGCTCTCCTCCGGTTGATTCCTGTCCGTAGTCCGCGAATCCACCTCCGCCGGCCGGCGCCCATCCGGCCGGCGGAACCCCCTCTGAGAGGACCGGATGACAGTGCCCTATTTGACCGCGGTCGTGATCGTGCTGAGCGTCCTCTGCGGGCTGAATCTGTTGCTGACGCTCGCCGTGGTGCGGAGATTAAGGGAACACACGAAAAGGCTCGATGAATTGTCCGGAATGGGGGCCGCGGCCGGCCGGCTGCCCGCGCCCGGATCGCCGATCGGGCATTTCGCGACGCCGACCCTCGACCACGGGCCGGTGTCCCCGGACATGCTGGACGTCGGCGCGCCCGTCGGGTTCTTCTCGCCGACCTGTGAGCCGTGCCGTGCCGCTCTGCCGGAGTTCCTCGCCCACGTCGCGGCGCTGCCCGGCGGGGCCGACCGGGCGCTCGCGGTGGTGGCCGGCGCGGAGGAGTCCGACCCCATGGTCATCGCGCTCGCCGAAGTGACCCGGGTGGTCGTGGAGGATCACGGGGGACCGGTGGCCTCGGCCTTCGGGGTGCGGGCCTTCCCCACGTTCTGCCTGGTGGGCGCGGACGCCTCCATCGCGGCCGCCCGCTTCGACGTGTCCGCCCTGACCGGCCCGATCGCGGTATGACCGCGAAGGCGGAAGGGATCCGCTCCCGCGCGCGGGACCTCGGCGCGGCGCTGCGAATGAGCTGGCAGGCCGGGCCGGTGCTGCTGTCCGGCCACGTGGCCGTCGCACTGCTCGCCGCCGCCATCCCCGTCACCACGGCCTGGCTCACCAAGGTCGTGCTGGACGGTCTGGCGGGCGACAGGTCCGCGGTGCTGCCGGCGGCGGTCGCCCTGGTGGCCCTCGGTGCGCTGACGCTCACGTTGCCGCAGACCCGGCGGTTCCTGCGCGGCGAGCTGAAGCGCGCCATCGCCCTGCGGGCGCAGGATCGGCTGTACACGAAGGTGAACGGGTTCACCGGGCTGGCCAGGTTCGAGGACCCCATGTTCCTGGACCGGCTGCGCATGGCCGACCAGGCGGCCCGCCACACCTCCGGCCAGATCGCCGACGGGGCGCTCGGCATCGCGCAGGGCGCGGTCACGGTGCTCGGGTTCGTCTTCTCGCTGGCGGTGATCAGCCCGGTCGCCACCGTGGCCGTGCTGGGCGCCGCCCTCCCCGCACTGATCGCCGAGCTGTCCCTCAGCCGGCGCCGCGCCCGGGTGATGTGGCAGATCAGTCCCATCGAACGCAGAGAGATGTTCTACGGGCGCCTGCTCACCGACGTGCAGGCCGCCAAGGAGATCAGGCTCTTCGGACTCGGCGTCTTCCTGCAGGGGCGGATGAGAGCCGAGCGCGTGCGGGCGAACGGGGAGCACCGGCGGATGGACCGCCGCGAACTGGTCACGCAGTCGGCGCTGAGCCTAGCGGGCGCGGCGGCGGCCGGCCTCGGGCTGATCCTGGCGATCAGCGCGGCGCTGAACGGCGCGGGCACGGTCGGCGATGTGTCCATGTTCGTGGTGGCGGTGGCCGCCGTGCAGACGGCGGTGGGGTCGCTGGCCGAGCAGGCCGCCTACACCCACCAGGAACTGCTCATGTTCGGCCACTATCTGACCGTGGAGCGGATGGGCCCCGACCTGCCCCGGCCGGAGCGCGCGCGGCCCGCCCCGCGGGGCGGCGACATCGAGCTGCGCGACGTCTGGTTCCGCTACAGCGACGACCACCCGTGGATCCTGCGCGGCGTGGACCTCACCATCCCGCACGGGTCGTGCGTGGCCCTGGTCGGGCTCAACGGGGCGGGCAAGAGCACGCTGGTGAAGCTGCTGTGCCGCTTCTACGAGCCGACGTCCGGCTCCATCCGCTGGGGCGGCGTGGACCTCAGGAACATGGACCCCGACGAGCTCAGGGCGCGGATGGGCGCGGTCTTCCAGGACTACATGTCCTACGATTTCACCGCCGCGGAGAACATCGGGCTCGGCGACCTGACCGCCATGCAGGACGGCGAGCGCATCGAGGCCGCCGCCCGGCGGGCGGGGGTGGACGAGGTCGTGCGCGCGCTGCCCCGAGGCTACGCCACCATGCTCAGCCGCTCGTTCTTCGGCGAGGCGGACAAGGACGACCCCTCCACGGGGGTCGTCCTGTCCGGCGGCCAGTGGCAGCGCCTGGCGATCGCCCGCGCGCTGTTCAGGGAGGGCTGCGAGGTGATGATCCTGGACGAGCCCAGCGCCGGCCTGGACGCCCGCGCCGAACACGAGATCCACCGGCGCCTGCGGGCGCTGCGGGCGGGCCGTACCAGCCTGCTCATCTCGCACCGGCTCGGCGCGGTGCGCGACGCCGACCTCATCGTGGTGCTGGAGGACGGCCGGATCGCCGAGCGCGGCACCCACGACGAACTGATGCTGGCCGGCGGCGCGTACGCGAAGCTGTTCACCCTCCAGGCGGAGGGCTACCGCGACGAGGCCGCCCTGACGGGGAGGGAGCCATGATCGGACTGATCTCCATGGCCGCGCTGGGGCTGGTGTTCGCCGTGGGCTGGGCGTGGATCCGCCGCCGCTTCCTGGTGGTGACGATCCACGGGCGGAGCATGGAGCCCACCTACCGGGCGGGCGAGCGCGTGCTGGTCCGCAGGGCGCCGCTGACCGAGGTGCGGCCGGGGCAGGTCGTCGTCATGACGGACCCGGTGCCGCCGGGACAGTGGATCATCAAGCGGGCGGTGGCCGTCCCGGGCGACCCGGTGCCGGAGGTGATGGACGCGGCGGGGGGCCCGGGCGCGCGGGTCCCCGAGGACTGCCTGGTGCTGCTGGGCGACAACCCCGCCGTCAGCGTCGACTCGCGCAGGTTCGGCTACTTCTCCGGCGGGCGGCTGCTCGGAGTTGTGTCCCGGCGCCTGCGGGCTTAGTAGCATGCCGCCAATCGTTTGGGGTGGTTGGCGGCATATGTGTCAAGCGGGCTTTAAGTGACTTGCAAGTGGCTCGTGGAATCTTGATGCCAGGCGCCCAACGGCTCGGGGCGTCGGCAAGGGGGAGGGCCGGTGTGCCGGGGAGGGGTTCGCGGGACATCGGCAGAGCCGGGGGGATGCGTGGCGGCCCTGGCCGGGAGACCGGCCGGGGCCCGACACGCCGGAAAGGGTGCCCCCGCCTACGCTGGGCGGGCTGGGGCACCCTTTCCGGCATGTCCGTCGCGTTGCTCGTCGGGTGGGCGGCCTGGGGAGGCCGCCCACCGGCGCGTGAGCCTTGTCGCGGGGCGTGTGCCCCGCGCGGCGCCGGGCCTGGTGAGGGCCCGGTGAAGGGCCCCCGCGGCGCCGTCAGCAGATGATCGTCGGGGCGACCTGCTGGTCGGTACCCCAGTCGTCCTCGTCGCCGGTCAGCCACGTGCTGCGCTCGCGCTCCTGCTTGTCGCCGCCGCCGGCCGCCGGGCTCATCGGCATGAACGGCATGCCGCCCATGCCTCCGGCGCCGGCGGGGCCCACGCCGACGCCGCGGCCGACCTGGCCGGCGCCTCCGGCGAAGCCGGAACCGGCGCCGTAGGAGCTGCCGGGGCCGCCACCGGCGCCGCCCGTCCCGTTGACCCCCGTGCCGATCGGCACCGCGCCCACGCCCGTGGGGCTGGTGAAGGTCGTCGTGGGCGAGTTCAGCCCGGTTCCGTTGGGCGTCGCGAGGTTGGTCAGGTTCGGGTTGTTCAGGCCGGGGGTGTTCAGCGCCGGGTTGTTGAGCCCGTTGGGCTGGTTGAACCCGGCCAGGTTGGTGGAGCGCGGGTCGTTCGGGTCGAGCCCGTTGCCGCCCAGGCCGTTCGTCCCGTTGCCGTTGGGCAGGCCGGTCCCGTTGCCGGTTCCCGTGCCGTTGCCGTTGCCGGTCCCGCTGCCGGCGCCCGTCCCCGTGCCGTCACCGGTTCCGTCGCCCGTTCCCGTCCCGTTGTTCCCGTCTCCGGTGCCGGCGCCCGGCTGGATGGTCGAACCGTCGTCCGTGCCGGGGAACCCCGTCGTGTCGAAGCCGTTCTTCGAGTTCGGGTCGTTCAGCGGAGAGTAGGTGCTGTTCGGACCGGTGTACCCGCTGCCGTCGGTGTTCGGCATGGTGAAGTCCTTCGGGAACTTCGGCAGGTCGGGAATGTCCGTGGTCGGGGCCAGCTGCGGCATCTCGTACTCGACCCGTGCGGGAAGGGCGTTGTACAGGGTGAGCATCTCTTTGTTGAGATTCTCGAGGTGGTGGCGGGCGCGGCTGTTGGGCGAGTCGGTCGCCTTCGCCGCCGTCGAGTTGGGGTCGTCCTCGCCCCAGTCGCCGGGCACGAAGTCGATGCCGTTGGACCACGAGCCGAAGACGTCGTCCTTCACCTGGTAGTTGTCGCGGTACCAGGTCAACTTGTCGCTGAGGGTCTGGAGGGTGGACCCCATGCCCTCCATCTTGGTGGCGAGTTCTCTGCCGGTGCTGACCAGCTTCTCCGAAGCCTGACGGAACAGGGTTCCCGCAGGGCTGTCCCAGGCGTCCGGCATGTCGGTGATGATCTGCTTGTGCAGCGCCTCGGCGCTCTCTTTGATCACCTTGGCGGCGGCCGCGTGGACCTGGCCCGCCTGGTACACCGCACCGGGGTCGGTCGAGTTGAGCCAGTTGCGCACACTGCCGACGTCACCGTCCGGGACCGCCGTCTCCGGCTGCGCGCCCCGGATGTTCTTGAAGTCGATTCCCACGAAAACCCCTTGCCGAAGCTCAGTTCGCGCCGCCGGGCGGCGGGGGGACGGTGCTGGCGTCCTCCGCCGCGACCGTGTTGACCCTCCCCGCTCGGAGGGTCGCGATCAGCGCGTTGTACTGCTGGATGTAGGTGGCGTACAGCCCCAGCAACGCGTTGACGCCGGTGTCCGCGCCGCTTGAGCCCACCGTCTGCGCGAACGTCTGTGCCGCCTGCCATTTGCCCAGCTGGTCAGGGGTGAGCTGACCGTTGTAGCGCAAGGAGTACAGGGAACCGGACTGCTCGCCTCCGGTGCCGGCGCGGCCGTTCTGGCCCATGGCGTCGACGTGCGACTGCAGGGCCTTCGCGATGCGCTCGACATCCGAATGCGAGAGGTTGATGTTCTCCCCGTCACCACTCATCGTCGTCCTCACAGAATGTGCGAGCCGCGCGACGCGGCAAGGTGGTCGTGCGATACCCCGGCGGCTTACCGGCCGTCGAACATGGCGACGTTGGCCCGCTCGGTCAGGTGGAAGTTCTCGTGGCCCTGCTGGATGACGGCGCCGAGCTGCTGGAGCAGGGCGGCCATGCGGCCGGAGGCGGCGTCCCACTGCGCCCGGGCGGCCCAGTACGCGGCGCGCGCGTCGCCCTCCCACTCGCCGAGCAGGCGGTCGAGGTTGCCCTCCAGCTCCTGCAGCGTGCCTTCCATCGCCTGCCACTGCCGGGCGAAGTCCTGCGCGCCCGTGGTCATCGACCCGAAGTTGACCAGTGTGCGGTCGACGTCGTTGTTGATACCAGCCATGATGATCTCCGTTGTCCGAGGCGTGGTGGTCAGGCGTTGATGTTGCCGCTGAGGCTGCTGCCGCCGAGGACGCGGTGCGCGGCGGCGGTCTGGTCGGCTTCCGCGCCGCGGTAGCGGGCCTCGACCTGGTGGAGCTTCGCCGCGAGGTTCTGCAGCTCGCCGAGCACCTTGGACAGCTCGCCGTTCCACTGGTTGTAGACGGACTCGAACGCCATGCCGGACTGGCCGCCCCACCCGGTGCGCAGTTCGGCGACGTGCCCCTGGAGCTGGGTCTGGATGCTGCCGATGAGCCCGTGGGCCGTCTCGGTCTTCTTCGCGGACTCGACGATCTGGGGAAGCTGTGCTGACGTCTGCTGGCCCACGGGTACCTCCAAGGAGTGTGGCCTGGCCGTGAAACGCGTGATGGCCCACACTGCAATACGCATCGTGCGCCCCCGCGATGCTGATCAACTCAAACCCTAGGATCATCGACCACAAGTTGGTCAGACGTCACATTGCGAGTCAGTAACAGTTTTTCGTACCAATGGCTATAAATAGCCTCATGGGGTCAATGTCGCCGTTCGCGTAATGGGGACCGGGGTCCTCGCGGCCTCGGGGTCGAGCGCGGGCCCTTCGGGGAGCAGATGCCAGATGCCCGCGGGGAGCGGCGCCACCTCGGTGGGCTCGTAGCCGAGCTTCGGCAGCAGGTCGCCGGAGGACAGCGCGAACTTGCGCCCCTGGTCGGTGACCAGCGCGAAGTTCTGGATCGCGCCGAGCTGGTTCTCGCCCGGCAGCAGCCCGGCGAGCACCGCGCCGCCGGGGGGCAGCAGCACCTGGTCGAAGTGCTCCTGGTCGGCTCCCGCGTTCGGCGGCACCGGGATCCGCATGCGGGCGCCGATCGTCAGCCGCGCCCGGGTGGACCCCTTGGCGGTGTCGGAGTAGACCGTGCACAGCGGGGTCGCGGGGTCCGGCGTCGCGATCTTCGGCATCGTCGCGGGCAGGCCGTTCACGGCAGGCGACGTCCTGGACACGGGGAACGCGTTGGCCCTGGCCGCGTCCACCTCGATGGGCCGCACCGGGTACCTGCCGTAGGCGGCCTTGCTCGCCGGGTCCTCCAGCAGCAGCGTGGCCTGTGTCTGGGAGATCGCCGCCAGCCCGTCGCGCAGCAGCACGTACCAGCGGACCTCGCCGCCCGCGACGGCCGGGACGGTGTACACCCGGCCGACGGCGGAGGCGCGGCCGTCCGGGCCGCGCAGCCGCCGTCCCAGCCCGGAGATGCGCGGGCCGCGGAAGTCCGGGCCGATGGGCAGGGCGTTGAGCCAGGTCGCGGGGATCTGGCGGGGCGGGGTGGGCGACAGCGCCCGCGCGCCGGCGTCCGAGACGCGCATGCGGCGGTCGGCCAGGATGACCCAGGACTGCTGGCCGTCGTCGGCGAGCATGGCCTCGGAGCCGAACGGCCTGCCGCCGACGTCCATGCCGCCCACCAGCGAGACGTACGGCTTGCGGGTCCCGCTCGGGTCCACCGTCTCGGCCACGCACGCCGACCAGGGGCCGGGCACCAGCTTCTCGCGCGCGGGCAGCGACTCCGGCGCGCCCGGGATGCCCACCAGCGTGCCGCGGGTGAAGCGGGCGAGCGAGGCCGACGAAACCGTGCGCACCGTCACCTGCGGGGTGTCGAGGATCAGGCGGGCGGAGGTGTAGTTGGCCACCGGGATGAGCTTGTCCTCCTGCTGGCTGTAGACGAAGGTGGCGCCGGTCTCCTCCTCGACGATCAGCGTGCCCGGCGCGGTCAGCGACGTCGCGCCGCCCGGCTTGAGCAGGCCGTAGATGCCGAAGCAGGCCGCCACGAGCACGGCCACCAGCAGGCCGCAGAACATGGCGACGTTGTGCCTGCGCATGGGCGACTCGGGGATGTCCGGTTCCCCCTGCAGGAGGGCCATGCCCAGGCGCTGCATCATCAGCCGGTGGGCCTGGTAAAGATCACGACGGGTCTGCATGCCACCTCAGCCTTGCCTGGCGGGTCATCGCCGACAGCATAGAAGCGCGTCCGTGCGCCGTGGCCTGCACGTCCCGACCGATATAGCAGCTATATCGGCATAAAGGGGAGGTGCGGCTAATGCGGTGACCTGTGAGTTCGAGGCGACATCCGTCCACCGAACAGCGGTTATGTGGGGCATAGCGTTAATCACCGACCTTGATGGCTTTCTGTACGGTCCGGTGGGCGCTGGGTTAGTCTGCCGTCTCACAGGCTGATCAAGCGCCTGTCTGCCGGAGACGGGGGGCGGAAGGTGAGCGAGCAACGTGGGTTCGACGCACTGCTGAACGCGGGAAGCCCATCCACGACCGGGAACGTGGGCGTTCCCGGGCCGGGCGACGTGGGGGGCGGCGGTTCCGGTGCGGGCGGCGCGTACGCGGTCTCCGGCGGGGGGCCGGCGGAGACGCTGGGCGGCCCGGCCGGAGGGCCGGACGGCTCCACCTACGTGAACCAGAACTTGGCGGGGCCGGGACAGCCCGACGCCCTGGGCGGTGCCGGGCACCCGTTCGCTTCGGGCGATCCGACGGGCGCGAACCCCGTCGTGACCGGAGATCCAGGGCACCCGTTCTCGCCGGGGCAACCGTTCGGCGCCGACCCGGTGGGCACCGGCGGTCCCGGACAGCCGTTCAGCGCCGATCCCCTGGGTGGAGGCGGTCCTGGGCATCCGTTCAGCGTCGACACGTTGGGGACGGGAGGTCCCGGGCAGCCGTTCTCGCCCGGTGACCCGTTCAGCGCCACCCCGATCGGCACGGGTGACCCTGGGCGGCCGTTCGGCGTCGATCCGACCGGTTCCGGCGACCTGGGACAGCCGTTCTCGCCGGGGCAGCCGTTCAGCGTCGACCCGATGGGCACCGGCGGTCCCGGGCAGCCGTTCAGCGCCGATCCGTTGGGGACAGGGGGTCCCGGGCAGCCGTTCTCGCCCGGTGACCCGTTCAGCGCCACCCCGATCGGCACGGGTGACCCTGGGCAGCCGTTCAGCGTAGACCCGATCGGGACCGGTGACCCGGGGCAGCCGTTCAGCATCGATCCGATCGGGACCGGTGACCCCGGGCAGCCGTTCTCGCCAGGTGACCCGGTGACCGTGAACCCCGTGGGGAACGACCCCGTCGGCGGTCCGTACACCACCGACCCGATCACCACCGGGCCCGGAGACCCCACCACCTCGGTGCCGCTCGACCCGGTCAACTCCATCCCCGGCGACCCGACGAACTCGCTGCCGAACTTCCCGAACATCCCGCAGGATCCCCAGAACATCCCGGGCCTGCCAACCGGCGACAACACCGGAGGGCAGGACCCGTTCATCCCGCCCGGACAGGACGTGGGCATCCCGGCGATACCGAACGTGCCCGTCGGCCAGAACCCGGTCGTCACCGATCCCACGGGCACCGGCACGGGTGCCGACCCCGGCACCGGCCTCAACCTGCCGGGGGTGCCCGGCGGCGGCACAGGAGGCGGCACCGGCGGCGGCACGGGCGGCGGCGGCATGCCGCAGATCCCCGGCCTGCCCGGCAACGGCGGCGGCGGCGCTCCCCCGTTCATCGGCACGAACGGCAACGGGTACGGGAACGGGAATGGGAACGGCTATGGCGCCGGCGCGGCGGATCCGTCGGCCACCAACCACGTCAAGCACCAGGCCGTCATCGACCTGGGCAGCAACATCTACACCAACGTCGGCGTGCACGCCGAGACCGTGAAGAAGGTCCCCGCGGGCAACCACATCGGCTGGAGCGACTGCGGGCTCATCGGCATTCCGATCTCCGCCAAACACGGGGACCTGGCCAGAGGCTCTGTGCAGTACATCGAGGCCATCCGCCACCAGATGGAGCAGTGGAAGGGCGATCTGCACCTCTCCGGGGAACGGTGGAAGGCCTACGAGGAAGACATGGCGGCCCGGTCCAACGCGCTCAAGAAGGAGATGGGCAAGTGAGCTACGAGCACTGGGAGTACGGGTTCTACACCGGGCTCGCAGGCAGCTACGCCTATTGCCTGGTGAACCCGGTCCGCGGCCTGATGATGGCCGCCGCCGTCACCGCGGTGGTGTCCAAGCCGAGCAATCTGCACGGCGCGGGCGACAAATGGAAGGAGACCTCCGAGAGCATCCACGCGCTCGGGGTCGACCTGCGCAAACACCTCGACGACGTGCCCGTGAACGACTGGACCGCCGACGACAAGGTGGCGTTCAAGCAGGCGGTGGACCGGGTCGTCAGCAACATGGGCGAAGGCGCGACCACGCACGCGGACGCCGGCCGCATCATGCAGGGTCTGGGGCAGCTGTCCGCCAACGCCTCGCTCCTGTGCGGAGCCGCAGGAGTCTTCCTCATCGGCCTGACGGCCTACACGCTGGCCACACGTCCCGTCCCGGGCCTCAACGTGGCGACGCAGACGTCGGCGGAGCTGGCCGCGACCACCACGGACCTGACCCTGAAGGGCATGTTGCGCAAGTACGGCGCCGCGATGACGGTCGCCTCGATCGTCGCCGCGGGCGTTTTCCACAAGCAGGGCGAACTGGCGGGCAAGCTCGCCGCCCTGCAGGGGAGCACTCAGGCGATGGATCAGCTGGGACTCCCGCTCTCCAACGTCCAGCCGGTGGACACCACCGGCCTGAACGGCCAGCCCCCCGGCCTGAACGGCCAGCCCCCCGGCCTGAACGGCCGGCCCCCCGGCCCGACCGGGCAGAACTCCGGCCTGACCGGGCAGAACCCGGGTCTCACCGGGCAGAACCCCGGCGTCACCGGGAACGGCGGCGTGCCCGTGTAGCGGTCAGCCCTCCAGGCGGCGGCGGATCTCGTCGAGATCGGCCATGACCTCTTCGAACGAGCGATCGTAGGCCGCCTCGGCCTGCTTCACCTGCGCGAGCGCGGCCTCCGGGTCGCGCAGCAGCTTCATGGGGTTGTCCTCGGTGCCGAACAACTCCTCCATCAGCTCGTTGGTCTGGCGCTCCAGGTCGCGTCCGGCCTCGTGGACCACCGTCTTGATGAGCGCGGCCAGGTCCGAGGAGGGCAGGCGCATCGCCCGCGGGTTCAGCTGGAGCTCCTGCAACCCCTGCCCGCTGTACTCGACGGTCACGTAGCCGTTGTCGTCCGTGGCGCGTCCGACCAGCTCGGCGCTGCGCCGCTGGAGCTCCTCGACCTGGGCCAGCTGCCGTTGCGCCCCGCTCAGCATCTTGTCGATGTCGAAGCCCGCGAAGTCGCCGAACTCGGTCACGTGATCTTCACCCTTCGTCGCCCGTAGCGGCAGAGCCGACCCGGGGCACCCTACAGCCGCCGTCACCCCGCCGAGGCGCAGTGAACGGTGATCATCGCCGATATTGCCATCATCTACCACTGGATGAACAAATGCGGCAGAGGGGGTGATTGATCCAGATGTGCTGATAGACATCACTCGCGACATCGGATCTTGGAGGCGGCATGGCGCAGGACAGGTACGTCACCTCGGCGGCGATCCAGAGCATCATCGATGAGATCACCGAGGACGTGATCCCCGCCGTCAAGGAATGGCGCGCCATGGTGGACAGCACCGACGTCCCCTTCCCTGGCTGGGGCGCCCTCGGCGAGGTGGTGATCGGGCTGCGGTACGACGGCCTGCAGGACGATGTGCGCGAGAAGCTGACCGAGGCCATCTCCGTTCTGGAGACCTGGACCCATCAGCTCGACACCGCGCGGAGCAACTGGCGTACGGCCGAGGAGCGCTCCACGGCCGTGTACGTCTGACGACCGGGCGACGCGAAGGAGCTCCGCACCATGCCCGCTGGGGTGTACGGGCCGTCCCTCAGAACCGCCGGCGGCAGCGCGCTCGCGGTCCTCGACGACCTGCGCAAGGCCGCCCTGCTGTCCCGGCCGCTGGTGGTCGGCGTCGCCATCGCCGGCACCGCGGTCGCCGACGTGCCGGGAATGGCGGACGCCTACAACAACTGGGAGTCGATCCACTCCCGCCTGGACACGGCGATCAAGAGCTACATCCGCAACCTCGGCGACAAGGGCAAGGACGGCTGGATCGCCGAGGACCACGACGCGTACGCGGACGCCGTCGAGCGGTACCAGGAGGCCATGGAGAGCCTGCGCGGGTTCGTGAAGAACATCGCGGGCATCGTGGACGAGCTGGGCGACGCCTACCGCGCCTACTGGGTGTCGCTGGCCCGGGTGGCGGCGGCGCTGGCCGCGGCCCTGCCGATCGCCGCCGCGATGCTGGCGACGCCGTACGCGGCCGCCGGGTACGCGCGCCTTGAGGCGCTGGGCGCCATGGCCACGAGCACGATCGCGATGGCGACCGGCCTGCTGGCCAAGGTGGTGTCCTCCATCGCGGGCGGCATGTCGGTCTACTTCGCGGGCAAGGCGCTGACGCAGATGTACAACCTCGAACCCACGGCCGGTGCGAAGATCGACTTCAGGAAGGCGGTCATCGACACCCAGGGCCTGCCGCCGTTCCAGCGGCCGCCCACCGCGGCCGCCGGGCGGCCGCCGTCGCCGCCGCCCTCCGGCGGGTTCGAGTGGCGCGAGCCCAAGCGGGACCTGCCGGAGCCCTACCACCCCTGAGCCTCCGACCCGTCAGCCCAGGTACTTCCAGGTACTTCCAGCGAAGGAGCGGTGCCGTGTTCCGACCGGACGACTTCGGGGTCGAGGACCTCGAACGTGTGGCGCGGCAGAGCGAGGAGGCCGTTCAGCGCCTCAGCGGCGTCTTCGGCGAGTTGCGGGCGGTCAAGGGCGAGGGCGAGGCCGCCGGCGGGCTGGTCGGGGCGGTGGTGGACGGGGGAGGCCAGATCGACCAAGTGACCCTGGACCCCCGGGCCATGCGGCTGGACAGCGTCTCCATCGCGCGGGCCGTGACCGAGGCCGTGCGCGCCGCCCAGCGGGACGCCCAGCGCAAGAACGCCGAACTGCTGCGCGAGGCCACCGGCGGGGAGCCGCCTTCGCTGGACCCCGCGGGCGTGGAGAGCTGGCTGAAAGACGTCGCGGACGCCATGGGCGCCCCCTGGCCGACCGGCCACCGCTAGCTATAGCTAGGTGGCGTCGTTGCCGCTGCGCAGAGAGTGGATCATGCTCTTCAGGAGCCGGGACGCGTCCGACTGCTCGGTCTCGGTCATGCCGGCCAGCATTCTGAGCTCGACCGCCCGGACCGCCACGGTCGCCTTCTCAAGGCTCTGGCGGCCTCGCGGCGTGAGTCGCGCGGGAAGCGCCTTCCCGACGGGGGCCTCGGCGGGCCTGGTCACGTAGCCATCTCGTTCCAGGGCCTGGAGCAGCACGTTCATCGACTGCCGTGTCACGAACGCGCCACGCGCGAGCTCGGAGTTGGACAGGCCCGGTCGTTGAGCCAGCAGTTCGAGGCAGGAGTAGTGGGTCACGCTCATCCCGAGCGGCCGCAGCACCTCTTCCATGGCTACCCGGAGGGCGCTCGACGCCTCTTTCAGCAGGTAGCCCAGCGACGTCTCCAGGTTGACGCCGGCACCGTTTTGACTCATGTCAATATTCTGACATAGATTAACCTGTGTCAGAAACCTGACACGAATGGAGGAGCATCATCATGCCCGTCACCGGTCCCGACTTCATCTCGCTCCAAGCACGTGACCTCGGCGCCTCCCAGGCGTTCTACGAGCGATACCTCGGCCTCGTCCGTTCACCGGCCGGGCCTCCGCACGCCGTCGTCTTCGAGACGAAGCCGATCGCGTTCGCCCTCCGCGACGTCGTTCCCGGCACCGATCTCGACTCCGTGGCCCAGCCCGGCATCGGTGCCGCCATCTGGCTCCACGCCACCGACGTCCAGGCCATTCACGACGCTCTCGCCGCCGACGGTCACACCATCGTCTCCGCGCCGATCGACGGCCCCTTCGGCCGGACGTTCACCTTCGCCGACCCCGACGGCTACCAGGTCACCCTCCACGACCGCGCCTGACGGCCTGTGCCCGGAGCGGAGCCTCGGCTCCAGGCGGGTCAGCCGGCCAGGCCGCGGATCCAGGCGTAGACGTCCAGGACGCCCAGCGCCAGCGGGAACAGGGCGACGATCAGGGCGAACTCCACGATGTCCCCGGCCCTGCCCCAGAACGGGGTGGGCCGGCGCTGGGGCAGGAACAGGCCCATGCCGGCGCCGATGGCGGCCACGGCGAGCAGGCCGGGGACGACGAGGAGGGCGGTGCCCGTCCCGGTCATCGACATGCCCACCAGGAAGGCGACCAGCCCGGCGGCGCCGGTGCCGATCAGCCACACGCGCTGGCCGACGCCCTGGAAGACGCGCGCCCTGAGCATCACGGCGAGGGCGAGCACGACCAGCATGGCCCTGCCCGTCCAGTCGCCCGAGCCGAGCAGCAGGAACTGGGCGGCCAGCGCGACCAGGGCGACGCCCGAGGCCAGGCCGGTGGCGAACCGCTCGGCCTCCACGGCGCGCCGCTTGACGTCCGTCCCGTCCAGCTCCTGGTCGTCGGCGCGCAGCTCCTCGGCGTTCCTGGGCGCGGCGGGCAGGGGCAGCCGGGCCAGGCGGAAGGACAGGGTGGGGATCAGCGGTGTGCACGCCAGGACGACCGCGACCAGCAGCGCGGCGACGCCCGGGGACGGCGGGTGCCAGATCATCACGATGGCGGCGCCCGCGGCCCCGGCCATCGAGGCGAGCATGAGGCCGAAGAAGTTCGGCAGCCCTTCGGCGATCGCCCAGCCGGCGACGGTCGCGGTCAGCGCGGTCAGGGCGAAGGCCGCCAGCAGGTTGGGCGCCCCGAACCACAGCATGCCCACGTCCTTGGCGGGGGCGAGCAGCCCGGCGAGGAAGGCGTACGGCAGGGCGGTGTAGCCGACGACCGCGCCGGCGGATCCGTCGCCGAGGGCGCGCGACAGCGCGGCGCCCGCGCCGACGAGCAGGAACGCGAGCACGCCCGCGACGATCGTCGGCAGCGTCCAGGGCGGTCCCGACACGGTGAGCGCGACGGCGCCGGCGAGGAGGAACGCGACGGCCACGCCGAGCCCGGTGGCGCGCGTGTGCCGCGCCTGCCACCGGCCGGACCTCTCCTTGATGCCGGTGGCGATGGTGTCGGCCACGTCGTCGAAGACGGCCTCGGGCAGTTCGGAGGCGCGGGGCAGCAGGTAGAGGACCTCGCCGTCGCGGATGCCGAGGGCGTTCATGCTGGCGTCCAGCTCCAGGGGCCGGCCGCCGATGCGCTGCAGCACCCACCCGGTGGTGGACAGCACGCTCTCGTCGCCGTTCTCGCCCACGGCGCCCAGCACGTTCGGCAGCACGTGCGCGAGCGGCAGGTCGGAGGGGATCGCCAGGTCGATGCGCTTGCGCGGGGTCACGATCGTGACCCTGGTCATCGCGACGGCCGATCCCGGCGACCGCAGGACGGCGGGCTTGGGCTGGCCGTTCATGACGTCGAGCGCGCCGCCGGGCGTCCCCGGGCCGCCGGGGCCGCCGCCGGGCCCGCCCGGGCCGGCCGGTCCGCCGGGGCCGCCAGGGACGCGCATGGGAGGAGGCCCGCCCATCGGATTGAGCGTCACACCGACTCCATTGAGATCACGCGAATACCGTATCGGGCTGCCATGCGGTATGCGGGCGGACATGTGCATGTTTCGCGGATACGCCCGGTTTCTGGGTCCGGGCCGGCGCGGTGATCCGCATTCGCTACGGTTGGCTGCGGTACGACAGATCCCTGCCCCCGGGACGCGGCCCCCCGGCCCGCCGGACCCCGGGTGCAGATCCTGCGAACATGGAGCGACGTGGGCATAGTCGTCATCCGGCGACCCGAGCGCCGTCCGCCTCCGGCGCCGCCGCGAGGCGAGATCCTGCTGGAGTCGCCGCCGGAGATCCCCGAGACCATGTCCGGGGGGTTCACCCAGATCCTCACCTTCCTGCCGATGGCGGCGGGCGGCGCCGCGATGGCCCTGATGTTCACCGGGGGCGGCGGCGGAAGCCCCATCATGTACGTGGCCAGCGGCATGTTCGCCCTGTCCATGGTCGGCATGAGCATGAGCCAGCTCGGCCGGGCCTCCGGCGAGCGCAAGATGCGGCTCAACGGCCTGCGGCGCGACTACTTCCGCTATCTGTCGCAGACCCGCGTCAAGGTCCGCAGGGCCGTCCGCCAGCAGCGCGAGGCGCTCGACTGGAACGGCCCCGACCCCGGCTCGCTGTGGTCGGTCGCCATGGGGCCGCGCCTGTGGGAGCGGCGGCCCCGCGACGGGGACTTCGCCGCCGTGCGGGTCGGCACCGGCACCCAGCGCCTCGCGGTGCAGCTCATCGCGCCGGACGCCAAGCCGGTGGAGGACCTCGACGCCATGTCGGCGGGGGCGCTGCGCCGGTTCATCCGGGCCCACTCCACCGTCGACGACCTGCCGATCGCGATGGCGCTGCACTCCTTCGCGCGCATCCTGCCCACGGGCGACCCCGCCGCCGTCCGCGACCTGGTCCGTGCGCTGATCGCGCAGCTCGCGGTGTTCCACTCCCCGGACGACATGCGGGTGGCCGTGTGCGCCAGCAAGGAGTGGATGGCCCAGTGGGAGTGGGTCAAGTGGCTGCCGCACGCCCTGCACCCCGAGGAGTACGACGCCGCCGGCCCCGTGCGCCTCATGGCCGACGACCTGCGCGACCTCGACCGGCTGCTCGGCGGCGAGCTGAAGGACCGCGGCCGGTTCAAGCAGGGCCTGTCCAACGAGTCGCTGCCCTACCACGTGGTGATCGTCGACGGCGGGCACATCCCGCAGGACTCCCAGCTCGGCGCCGACGCCATCCAGGGCGTCACCGTCATCGACCTGAGCGGCTCGACCTCACTGGTCGAGGAGGGCATCACCCTGCGCCTTGAGGTGCTGCCGGACCGCTTCAACCGCATCCAGCTCGACCACGCCGGCAAGGAACTGCTCACCGGGCTCGGCCGGCCCGACCGGCTGTCGTACCTGCAGGCGGACGGGCTGGCCCGCCAGCTCGCGCCGCTGCGCGTCTCCACGGCCAAGAGCGGCGACGGCCAGGACGTCCTGTCCACCAACATGACGCTCGCCGACCTGCTCGGGGTGCCCGACGCGCGGCGGCTGGACATCGCGGCGCTGTGGCGGCCCCGCGCGCCGCGTAACCGCTTCCGGGTGCCCATCGGCCTCGGCGCCGACGGCCGCATGGTCGAGCTGGACATCAAGGAGTCCGCCCAGGGCGGCATGGGCCCGCACGGCCTGGTCATCGGCGCGACCGGTTCGGGCAAGAGCGAGCTGGTGCGCACCCTGGTGCTCGGCCTGGCCACCACGCACTCCTCCGAGATCCTCAACTTCGTCCTGGTCGACTTCAAGGGCGGCGCGACCTTCCTCGGCATGGAGTCGCTGCCGCACGTCTCGGCGGTCATCACCAACCTGGAGGACGAGCTTCCGCTGGTCGACCGCATGTACGACGCGCTGCACGGCGAGATGGTGCGCCGCCAGGAGCTGCTGCGCTCGGCGGGCAACTACGCCTCGCTGCGCGACTACGAGCGGGCCAGGGAACAGGGCGCCGACCTGCGGCCGCTGCCCACGCTGTTCGTCGTGCTGGACGAGTTCAGCGAGCTGCTGTCGGCGAAGCCCGACTTCATCGACCTGTTCGTGATGATCGGCCGGCTCGGCCGGTCGCTCGGGGTGCACCTGCTGCTCGCCTCGCAGCGGCTGGAGGAGGGGCGGCTGCGCGGCCTGGACACCCACCTGTCCTACCGCATCGGCCTGCGCACGTTCTCGGCCATGGAGAGCCGGGTCGTGCTCGGCGTCGCCGACGCCTACGAGCTGCCCTCGGCCCCGGGCAACGGGTACCTGAAGTTCGACACCAGCGGCATGACCCGGTTCAAGGCCGCCTACGTCTCTGGCCCGTTCGCGGAGGAGGCCCGCCAGGAGCGGCGCGGCGGCGCCGAGCAGCGGCAGGTCGTCCTGTACGGCCCGGCCCACATCCCGCAGCCCGCCGCGCCCGCGCAGCCCGAGCCCTCGCCCGAGATCTCCGTCGTCGGCAGGGACAGCCTGCTGGACATCATGGTGCGCCAGTTCGACGGGTACGGGCCGCCGGCGCACCGCATCTGGCTGCCGCCGCTGGCCGAGCCGCTGACGCTGAGCCACCTGCTCCCGCCGCTGAGCATCACCCCCGAGTACGGCCTGACGACCGCGGGGTGGGCAGGCCGCGGCCGGCTGCGCGCCGTCCTCGGCATCGTGGACCGGCCGTTCGAGCAGCGGCGCGACCCGCTCGCCGTCGACCTCGGCGGCGCGGCCGGCCACCTGGCCGTCGTCGGGTCGCCGCAGAGCGGCAAGAGCACCATCCTGCGGACGCTGATCGCCGGGCTCGCTCTCACCCACACCCCGCGCGAGGTGCAGTTCTACTGCCTCGACTTCGGCGGCGGCACGCTCGGCTCGCTGGAGGGGCTGCCGCACGTCGGCGGCGTCGCCAACCGGCTCGACGGCGACCGCGTGCGCCGCACCGTCGCCGAGGTCAGCGCCCTGCTGCAGGAGCGCGAGCGCGAGTTCACCGAGCGGGGCATCGACTCGATCGCCACCTTCCGCCGCATGGTGGCCGAGGGCCAGATCACCGGGAACGACTACGGCGACGTGTTCCTCGTCGTGGACGGCTGGCTGACCGTGCGCCAGGAGTTCGACTCGCTGGAGCCGACCATCACCGACCTGGCCGCCCGGGGCCTCGGCTACGGCATCCACGTCGTGGCGGCGACCAACAAGTGGTCGGAGTTCCGTCCCGGCATCCGCGACCTGTTCGGCTCGCGGCTGGAGCTCAAGCTCGGCGACGCCTACGAGTCGGAGGTCAACCGCAAGGCGGCCCTCGCGGTGCCCGAAGGGGTGCCCGGCCGCGGCCTGACCCGCGACGGCCTGCACTTTCTCAGTGCGCTGCCGCGCATCGACGGCGTGCGGACGGCCGACGACCTCACGGTGGGCGTCCGCGCCCTGGTGGACGGCGTCCGGGAGGCCTGGCGCGGCCGGCCCGCCCCGCGCGTGCGGCTGCTGCCGTCGGTGCTGCAGGTCAGCGCGCTGCCGAGCGTGGAGGAGACCGGGGCGCGCATCCCCCTCGGCATCGACGAGGCCACGCTGTCGCCGGTGCTGGCGGAGTTCGACGTCGACCCGCACCTGACCGTCATCGGCGACACCGAGAGCGGCAAGTCCAACCTGCTGCGCCTGGTCGCCGAGGGCATCGTCGCCCGGCACGCCCCCTCCGGCGCGCGGCTCATCGTCATCGACTACCGCCGCTCGCTGCTGGACGCCGCCTACACCGAGCACCGCATCGGGTACGCGGCCTCCAGCACCACGGCCGCCGAGATGGTCGCCGAGGCGCGCGAGGCGCTGGTCAAGCGGCTTCCGCCGGCCGACCTGACCCCCGACCAGTTGCGCGCGCGCAACTGGTGGAAGGGCGCCGACCTGTACTTCGTCGTCGACGACTACGACCTGGTGGCCACCGGCGCGAACCCGCTCGCGCCGCTGCTGGACCTGCTGCCGCAGGCCAGGGACATCGGCCTGCACCTGGTGCTGTCCCGGGCGATGGGCGGCGCGGGGCGCGGCATGTTCGACCCGGTCATGCAGCGGCTGAAGGACATGGCCAGCCCGGCGGTGATCCTCTCCGGCGACCGGGACGAGGGCGTGCTGTTCGGCGTGCGGCCGCACCCGCTGCCGCCGGGCCGCGCCTACTACGTGGACCGCAGGTACGGCTCCCGGCTCATCCAGACGGCGTTCCTCCCGGCGGCCGAGCCGAACGCGGCGGAATGACCTTTCGTGGGGATTCACGGGCACTGATCACCTAGGCCGGATATGATCGTCAGTTGGCGGTTCCGTGTGGTAGGTGGGCATCGCGTGGAACGCAGCCGAGTGGTCCTGGCCGACGGCGGAGGGAGCCGGCCCCGGTGAGTCTCGACATGAACTACGACGCGCTGGCCAAGCTCCGCGTCGCCGTCAACGCGCAGGCCGGGAAGCTCGCCGCCATCGGCGACGACTTCCCCGCCAAGACCGCCGCGAGCTCCACGCTCTTCGGCACGCTCACCGGAGCGGCCGAGCTGGTCACCGCCATCGGCTCGGTCGAGAGCCACGTGGACGACGAGCTCGGCACGGTCAAGACGCGCCTCGACGGGGTCGAGCGCGCGCTGGACACCGTCGAGACCAACGTCAAGAACGCCGAGCACGGCACCAAGAAGAACCTGCCGAAGGTATGACCGACGCCGGCGCGGTGGCCGCGCTCCCTGGGGGCCAGGAACTGGCGGCACTGCTGAAGAAGACCGACGGCGACCCCGAGGCCGTCGAGGCCATCGCCAAGCGCTGGCGGGCGGCGGCCACCGGCACCGCGGGGAAGCTCAAGACCCTGGGCGACGCGGTGGCCAAGGTGGACGGCGCCTGGGAGGGCGACTCCGCCGACGCCTTCGTGGCGTACATGCGCCGCTACGCCAAGGCCGGCGGCGCGCTGCACGACGCGCTGGTGAACTGCGCGGGCAGCCTGGACACGGCGGCGGGCGCGGTGCGGACGGCCAGGAAGAACGTCGGCCGGCTGTGCGACGACGTGCTGGCCTGGGCGGCCGAGTACCGCCGCCTCAACCCGCACGCCACCGAGGAGCAGCTCAAGCCCGGCATCACCCGCGAGGTCGGGCTCGCCGTCCACAAGGCCAAGGAGCAGGTGGAGACGGCCGAGTCGGCGCTGTCCACCGCGCGCGGCGACATCACCAAGCACCTGGGCGAGGCGATCCCGACGTTCGCCGCGATCCCGGCCGCCGACCGCCAGTCGTTCGTCCCCGGGCCGGGCCACCGGACCGAGTGGGTGCCGACGCCGCTGGACGACAAGCGCACCACCACCCTCGCCGGCACGACCGGATCGCATGGCGGCGGCGGCGGTGGCGGCGGCGGGACGATGGTCGGCGGCGGGGGTGGCGGCGGCCGCGCCATCCCGTTCGAGGTGACGGGGAACGGCACGGGCGCCGACATCGTGGCCGCCGCCCGCAGCCACCTGGGCAAGCCGTACGTCTGGGGCGCGGACGGTCCGGACGCGTTCGACTGCAGCGGACTCGTGCACGTCTCCCTGAACGAGGCCGGCATCAAGATCGGCGACAACACCGCCGCCGGGTACCAGGCCAGCGGCAAGCAGTTCACCGGCCCGCCGCAACCGGGGGACATCATCTTCTTCGGCGACCCGCCGACCCACTGCGCCATCTACATCGGCGACGGCAAGATGATCGCCGCGCCGCGCACCGGCGACGTGGTCAAGATCCAGGACGTCGCGGGGAAGGCCCCCATCACGTTCCGCCGGTTCACATGAGGCGCCACAGGACGGGAGCCCTGGCGCGTTGACCGACATCGACGCCGTGGCGGCGCTGCCCGGCGGCACGGACCTCGCCGCCCTGGCGCGCGAGGTGCAGGGCGACCCGGCCGCGATCCGCGAGATCGCCAAGCGCTGGCGCGGAGCGGGAAGCGGCGCCGTGGAGCGGCTCAACACCCTCGGAACGGCCCTGTCCAAGGTGGACGCCGCCTGGAAGGGCGCGTCGGCGGACGCCTTCGTGACCTACATGCGCCGGTACGAGCGCGCGGGCGACGCCCTGAACACGGCGCTCGCCTCCTGCGCCGACTGCCTGGACACGGCGGCGGGCGCGGTGGAGACGGCGAAGCGCGACGTCCACGGCGCGTGCGACGACCTGCTCGCCTGGGTGGCCGAGTACCGCCGCATCAACCCGCACGCCACCGAGGAGCAGCTCAGGCCCGGCATCACCAAGGAGGCCGGCGAGTACACCGCCCTGGCGCGGACCTACGTCGCCACGGCCGAGAGCGCGCTGTCGACCGCGCGCGGCGACATCGGCACCTACCTGAAGGACGCCACGCCCGCGTTCTCCGACATCCCGCCCGCCGGTGACCAGCCGTTCGTCCCGAAGAACGGCCACGCCACCGAATGGGTGCCCGTGCCCAAGAGCGAGTACGACGAGTACTTCGGCCGCGGCACCTACGCCACCTCAGGGGCCGGCGGCGGGAACGGGGGCGGAGGCGGGTTCGGCGGGTACGGCCCCAGCGGCCCGCCGCCGCCGGGAGGCGGCCCCGCGCCGCAGGGCCAGGTGGCCGATTGGATCCGGCAGGCGGTCGAGATCCTCAGGGCGCACGGGTATCCCGTGGAGAAGATGAACGTCAACGACATCTGGCTGATCATCCAGCACGAGTCGGGCGGAAACCCGCACGCGATCAACAACTGGGACTCCAACGCGGCTGCGGGCATCCCGTCGAAGGGCCTGATGCAGACCATCGACCCGACGTTCGAGCGGTGGTCGCTTCCGGGGCACCGCGACATCTACGACCCGGTGGACAACATCATCGCCGGCGTGCGGTACGCCATCGAGCGGTACGGGTCGGTCTCCAACGTCCCCGGAGTCGTCGGCATGAAGGACGGCACGGGCTACCGGGGCTACTGACGGCGCGCGCGGGACGGCCGCGCCGGGCGGGGCGGACTCTACCAGCTCGGAGGCCGGGGCGGGCCGTGCCCGCGGTGGCGGGCCGTGGGGCTCCCGGGGCGGCCGGACGCGAGATGGGCGCCGGACACCAGGAGATGAACTGGTTCACTTTGGTGAGATTTGGAAAGATACATCGCTGTATATCTGGTGTAACTCGGTTCCTTTACTATCCGTGTTGATCTAGTCGACAGGTAGGAGAGGCGCTCGGGTGGCACTGAAGGAAGACCTACCCTCGGGTGGCCCGCAGGGCGCCCTGACCGACGTGGTGCCCGCCGTGCTGCTGCGGCGCCAGGGCGACTTCCATGACCGCCGCGACGAGCTCGGCGCCGCGCTGAGGGGGGCCATGACGGCCCTTTCCGGGCTCGGCGAATTCTGGGGCGACGACGAGCACGGCCGGGTCTTCTACGAGGGCACCGGAGGTTCCAAGGGCTTCCGCCAGGCCGTCGAGGAGATCACCCGGCACGTCGGCAACATCACGACCGCCTACGCCCGCATCGGCGACAACGTCGCGCAGGCGGGGGCGAACCTCGAGACCGCCGACTGGGCCACCGTCGGCCGGCTCGCGCAGGCGGTGGACACCGCGGGCATCGCCGTCCCGGTCACGAAGGCGGAGGTGAGGTGAGCCCTTCCCTCTCCGGGCTCGCCGCGCCCTTCACCGCCTTCGGCAAGATGGCGGGCAAGCATCCCGCCGGCACGACCTTCACCGTCGCCACCGTCGCGCACGGGGCGTTCGTCACCGCGATGCTGGGCGTCGAGTGGCCCGAGGGCGATCCCGACGGCCTGCGGACCGCGGCCGACACCCTGGACGGGCTGGCCAAGAAGATCGACGACGGGCTCGTCGCGGCGGACGAGGCGGCGAGGCAGGTGTGGACCGGCCACTCGGGCCCCGGCGTCGAGGCGTTCAGGTCCATGTGGCAGGGCACCGGGACGCCGCTGTCCGGCCTGCGCCCGGACGGCTTCTCGGGGTATCCGCCGGACGTCGCGGACTACTGCCGCAGGGCCGCCGCGGCGTGCCGCGCGTACGCCCAGTACATCGACACGACCCGGCACCTGCTGGTGGTCATGGCGATACAGGCGTGGGTGAACATGCTGTTCACCACCATGTACGCTTGGCCCACCGCGGGGCTGGCGAAGATCGCCGAGCAGGCGGTGCAGAGGTACTTCACCTCGCTGGCGCGGTCCCAGCTCAAGATCTTCAACATCGGCGTCGCGAAGATCGTCCAGGGCGCGTTCTACTACACGATGGACAGCGTCGCCTACGCCGGGATCCAGCAGGTGCTCCAGGCAGGCGTCTACGCCGCCTCGGGCGTGCGCAAGGACGCGAACGGCCGCGACGTGCTCTCGCTGAGCAACAACGCCGTCGAGTTCGGGCAGGCGTTCGTGGCCAACCTGGCCTTCGACGCCGCCGCCGACTCGGTGTCCCGGCTGCCGTTCTTCCCGGGCGGGCGCTGGGGAAGCTTCACCGCCCGGATGACCGGCTCATCGACCTACAGCATCGTCGCCAACTTCCAGCAGGACCCGACGGAGAACCCCGTCCCCACCGACTGGGACGTCTGGATGAGCAAGCTCTTCGTCCACGGCATCCGCACCATCAAGCCGCCGGCCTGACCGGTCGTCCACGGCATCCGCACCGTCAAGCCGCCGGGCCTGGCCGGACCGACCGGATCGGCTGCCGCGCCCGCCCGGCGGCGACGCCTCACAGGTCGCGACCGGTGTGCGCGAGGATGAAGTCGTCCAAAGTCTCCTGGTAGGTGGCGATGTCCCTCTCCAGGGACGCCCGGGTGAACAGCCGCGGCGCCTCGCCGCGGATCGCCGCGCCCTGCTCGGTCCAGAACGCCGTGCCGGGCACCTCGTCGGCGTCCGGCGGCAGGAACTTGGCCGCCTCGATGGTGGCGTCACGGGCCCACTCCCAGGTCAGCACCACGTCGTGGAAGCGTTCAGGGTCGCCGGGGGACGCCGCGAACAGCAGGTCCTCGCGCGTGGCGCGCCGGGCGTAGGCCGCCCCGACCACGCGCCACTGGCCGGCGTCGATCAGCTCTGAGCGCCCGGCCCCGAAGAGCAGCCGGTCGCGCCGCGCCTCCTGCTCGGTCGCGTACGGCACCAGGACGTCGATGCGCACCGTAAGGCCGAGACCGTGCCCGTCGAAGCGCAGCGTCCACTCGTCCTGGCCCTCGGTCAGCGTCGTGTGCGCCTCGTAGTCGCGTCCCGGCTCGGCGGCGCGGCCGGGATCGTCCCGGCTCGCGGTGAGCGTGATGTACAGGTGCGCCTCCGTGAGCGTCCTGGCGCGAAGCGGCGACATGGCGTCCTCCTTTGCGACCGGCGGCGGAGCCCGTCCGACGATATCGGCCCGCGCGGGCGCCGCGGGTCCCAAGCGCTGCCGGTCGCCGATCCGCTCGGGCGCCGCGGGTCCGCGCGCCGCCGTTTCGCCCGGGACCCGCGCGCCCCGGTCACTGCCGTGCGGCCATCCGCCGGTAGGCGTCGCGGACGACCAGCAGGCGGCCGACCTGGAAGCGGCCCGGCTCCGCGCCGCGCACCTGCCGGCCGAGGTCGGTCCAGAACGCCCGCTCGGGCACCTCCTCCTCGCCCGGCGGGACGAACTTCACCACCTCCTCGACGGCCGCCACCGCGATCGCCAGCGCCCGCCGCGCCGCGTCCGGGTCGCCCGCCGGGACGTTGCCCGCCGTCAGGTCGGCGACCCACAGCCACTCCCCGGCGTCCAGCAGCCGCGAGGGCTCGGGGCCGCCGAACGTGGGGAACGGGCCGTCGCCCGTCTCGCGCTCGGGCAGGCCGAACAGGTGGGCGCGCTCGGCGCCGCAGCCGGAGCACACGCCGGAGTACCGGGCCGCGAGGCCCTCCGGGACGGCGACGAGGGCGTGCTCCCACGCCGTCTCCACCGACCCGCACCGCTCGCACGGGCGCAGGTCGAGGTACAGGTGCGCTTCGTCCCTGGTCCTGGCCACTGGGAGCGTCATACTTTGCTTCCTTGCGTCGGCGGCGTCAGCACCTGGCCGCGTTGGATCAGGTCGGGGTCGTCCCCGATCACGTCACGGTTCGCCTCGTACCAGTCTCGCGCGGCGCGCGCCACCTCGGCCTCGGTGGCGCCCGGTCCGAGCCACCGGCGGGCGATGCGAGACAGCGAGTCCTTGGGCCCGACCAGCACCTTCCTCGGGTCCGCGCCGCCGAGGCGCGGCGGTGGGGTGGTCAGCGGCTCGCCGGAGTCGTCCCGACGCGGGACGGGCGGACGCGCGAACTCCGGAGGCGGCGACGTGGGTGACGGCGAAGAAGGGGAGGGCGACGCGGGGGAGGGCGACGTGGGCTGCGGCGCCGGGGAACGCCGGCGCCCGCACACGCACGGCCGGTCCGGCGGGCACAGGCACTCCGCCTCCTCCTCCGGGGGGATCCAGCCGGTGGTGTTGCTCATGCGGCGCATCCGGGCCCAGTACTCCTCCCGGGACTCGCCCCGCGGCGCCGGCGTCCCGGCGGCGTTCCCCGTGGCGGGATCGGGGGGCGGCTGGTTGAGCAGGCTGCTGATGCTCGCCCTCGGGCGCGGCACGGCCTGCGGGCCGCCGGCCCAGGGCGGCGGCGGGGGAGTGAGCCCGCGCGCCTCGATGAGCCGGGCCAGGCCCTCCAGCTGCGAGCGCAGCCCCGCCCGCTGGTCCGGCGCCGCCTGCGTCCACATGCGCGACAGGTGCCGGTACTCGTCCACCCGGGCCTCGGCGCACGCGTCCCAGGTGGGGGCGGGCACGTTCGGGTCCGGGGCCGTGAGCGGCGGGCGGATCATCCCCTGCGGCACGCCGTGCGTGATCGCCGTGAGCTCGCGGAGCGCGTGGCTCACCTCGTGGATCAGGACCCGCGCCACCAGGTGCGGAGGAATGTCCGGGTCGAGCCTGATCGTGAAGGGGGAGCCCGACCGCAGGTCCGTGCTCGCCATCCGGTCGTCCGGGACCGCCTCCACGGTGGGGCGGAAGTGGACCGGGCCGATCGGGCCGGTGATGACCATGAGGATGGGACCGTCGTCAGGCCACACCGTGACGCGCGCGTCCTTGCCCAGGTCGGACGCCTCCACCGTCCGCCAGGCGGCGCGCACCTCGGGCATCTCCAGCGGGCCGTCCGCCGGCGCCCGTCCCTTGACGAAACCCGAGCCCGGGTCGACCGGGGCGGGGACGCCCATGCTGCCCAGCGACGCCGAGCCGGCGGCCTCCTCCGGGCCGGGCCCCCAGAGCGGGCGGGGGAAGATCGGCTCCTGCCGCTGCGGCGGCGTCACACCGAGGTCGCGCAACTCGGCCGCGACCTGCTCGTCGAAGGTCCCCTGCCGGGTGGCCCCGTTGAACAGCCGGCGCAGGTCCAGCCTGTGGGCCACCGCCGGCCCGGCCAGATCGGTCGGCAGGGTCGCCACGGCCGCGGCGAACCCGCCGTCGTCCTGTGCGGCGCTCTCCAGAGCGCCGGCCGGAGTGGCGAGGTAGCCGCGCACCCCGCCCTGCTCCGCCACGTCGAGGCGCACGTCGGTGCGAAGCTCGCGCGACAGCAGACGCGCCCACGTCAGCGGCACCGGCAGGTCGGCGGGGGCCGACGTGGCCCGCAGCGAGACCGGGCCGGCGGAACGGCCGAGGCGGGGCAGGCGCCCGCGCAACTCCGCGGCCACCACCCCGACCGGATCCTCGGCGAAGCCGGGCCGGCCGCTCGCGGCGTTCACCAGCTCCTCCAGCGACTGCGGCGGATGCCCGGACGGGGTGCGCCGCCACGGCGGGCGCCGCCGGCCGCTCTCGTCCTGTTCGCCGTCGAAGGACCAGCCCCTGCCCGGATCGGCCGTCCGCCGCCGGGCGAGCATGGCCTCGTAGTCGGCGGCGGTCATCATCACCTCGGTGGTGCCGGCCACCGGGGCGGGCAGCTCGATCACGCGGCCGGGGCGCTCGCTGCCGTTCCTGCGCACGGTGGAGACCCTGAACGTGACCGTGTAGTCCACCCGCGAGGTGACCGTGACCATGGAGCCCTTCTCGTTGAGGACCTTCTCCCTGCGCGTGCCGCCGGCGGCGGAGAGGTGCTCGCCCGCCTGCTCTCCGGAGGAGAAGCTCTCGCTCGTCCCCCAGACGCTCTGGCCGGGGTCCACGTTGCGGTTCAGCGGGCCCGGCCTGTTGCGGTCGGTCGCGGTGCCGTGGGTCACCTGCCTGCGGTAGGCGTTGCCGCGTTCGACGTTCCTCCGCGGTCCGACGACGAGCTGGTCCTCGGAGGTCCGGGCCTGGACCCACACGTCCACCACCTTGCCGCCCGGCATGGGGATGCGCACCATGGGGTAGCCCTCGGGGTCCATCATCAGCTTCAGCTTGGCGTTCAACGCCAGCCACGACAGCGCGTGCGACACGCGCGTCCACTGCTCCTGGACGCCCTCCCTGCCGAGCAGGTCATCGGCGGCCAGAGCCGTGCGCACCGCGGAGACCAGCCCGTAGGCGGTCGTCTCCACCGGGAAGTACGACTCCGGCAGCTCCACCGGGCGCGCGTCGGGAAGCGGCTTCGGCAGCGGGCGCGCCTGCTCCTGGCGCACGGTCAGCCCGTCCGGCACCAGCCGCACCGCCGTGCCCATCAGCACGAGCGGCGGAGGATCGGCCTGCTCGGTGGACGTTCGCCCCGCCACCCTGCTCGCCGTGCCGGCCACGAGGCGCGCCGTCCGGCCGGCAAGGGCGTGCAGCGGCCGGGTGAGCCGGTTGCCGACCCGGCCCCGGGGGAGGGGCATCGAGGTGACGGTCACGGTGACCTGCACGTTCTGCCGGACCAGGTCCGCCCCGTCGAAGGACGCCGTGCGCTCCAGCTGGGTGTGCTGCTCGCCGTCCGACTCCGAGCGGGTGTGCCCGAGGTGACTGCCGACGCCGGCGCCCACGCCGTGCTCGTCGCCCGCGAGCCCGCCGTTCACCCCGCCGGCGAACGACCAGCCGGCCGACCGGGCCCGGCCCTCCTCGTCGTACCCGTAGGGCTGCTTGATGTGCACGGTCTCGTCGTTGCGGCCTTCGAGCAGCGCCGGGTCGTCGAGGATCCGGGTGTCGATGTTGATCCTCAGCAGCCTCATCCGGTGCCGGCCCACGCGCACCGGCTGCTCCCACTCCAGCCCCTCGGGCGACAGCTGGTTCTGGACGGTTCCCCGCCAGTTGTCGCCGACGAGCATGCCGGCCAGGGCGCGGGTCATCACCAGGTCGGTGACCTGGGCGTTCGGGATCGCCGCCCTGATGCGGTTCATCACCGCCTCCAGCACCTCCATGCGGACCGACGGGCCGCCGGTGGTGGTGTACAGGTCGACCGACTCGAAGGTGGTGATCCCCATCCGCCGGCGGATCTGCTCGGGCATCGCCACCAGGATCTTCTTCAGGTGGCGCACGGGGTCGAGCAGGTCGCCCAGGTCCCGGACGCGTTCCGCGAGCTCGTTGTCCAGCCGCACGGTGATCCCGTCGAAGAGCACCTGCGGTGTGTGCCTGGCGACCAGGGGGTACGCGGGGACGGCCGGGTCCTGCGCGGCGGCCGACCGCTGGAGCAGATACTGGCGCGCCACCCTCATGACCATGGCGTGGTCGAGCTTGAGGTGGCCGTTCAGGAAGCGTTCCATGGCGTCGGCCACCACGTGCAGCGGCAGCGGCATCTCACCGTGACCGTAGAGCGACAGGGCCGTCAGCTCCGGCAGGTAATAGCGGACCGTGCGGTCGGCCAGCACCTCGCGGCGGACCTCGCCGCCGTTCTCGGCGCCGGAGACGAAGAAGGTCGCCGACGCCCGGTAGCGGTACTGCTTGCCGGTGCGGACCGTGATCGGCTCGTCGCCGGTGATGATCGTCCGGGAGCCCGAGTGGTCGGCGCTCCGCGACGCCGAGCCGCTCACGCCGACGCTCCCCGGGCTGCCGATGCCGTACCCCACGGAGCCGTTGAGGCCGTTCGTGCGGCCGGCGCCGGCGTTCGACGAGGTGCTGGTCAGAGCCAGGGCGATGTCACCGGTGATCGGGTCGACGACCCCTTCGAACTCCGAGTCGCCCAGCTCGACCCGCACCCCGGCCGACGCCTGGACCGGCCTCAGGCCCTTGGGACGTACGACGACGTCGGTGCGGTGCTCGGTGTACAGCCAGCCGGTGTCGGACAGGAACGTCCGGGTGCCGGCGAAGGCCGCCAGCTCGTGGAGGGCCGCGGAGTCGGCCAGAGCGGCGCGCGGAAGCACGCTGCGGAGCTTGTCCATGATGCCGGTCACGTCCACGCCGGTCAGGGTCGCGTGGCGCATGATCTCGATCGTGGTCGGATGGGTGACCACCGGGTGCGGCACCGGGTCCGCCTCCGGCAGCAGGTCGGTGGGCACGAACAGGCGCCCGGACACCGGCTCGGCCACCGACTCGGGGGACAGCAGCGACTGCGCCCGGCCGCTCGGGTGGATCCGGTCGACCTCCATGACGTACCGCTGCGTGAACTGGGCGGTCGGCGTGCCCTCGGTCAGCGTCACCTCGTTCAGGGTGTAGCCGGAGGCCCAGCCGAGGATCTTCCTCAGGGCGCCCGAGTAGCCGCCCTCCGCGCCGCTCCAGTGGAAGCCGAGCCTCTTCGCCATCCGGCCGAAGGACAGGCCGATCGAGATGCCCAGCGACCTCGTCCGGCCCCTCGCGCGCACGGCGGTGTTGGAGCTGATGTTCAGCGACACCTGGCCCTCGGCCTCCGACCACCCGTCGTACCGGGGACGGCCCGTGGCGCCGAGGCGGACGCGCAACGTGACATGCTGGAGGCTGCGGCCGGCCGAGACGCGGGTCAGGCGGAGGTACACGCCGTCCTGGGAGGCCTGGTCGATGCGGCTCTGCAGCCCGTTGACCGACAGCTGTTCTCGCACCTCTCGCAGGTTGGCGAGCTGGGCCGCCGCCTCCAGTCCGTCGACCGACGGCCGCGGCAACCCGTTGCGGACCTCAGGCACCAGGCCGAGCGCCCGCAGGCTCTTCAGGACCTCGTCCCGCCTCCGCCTGACGTCCGCCGGGTCGAGGTACAGCGTCGATGGGCCGCCGCCGGTCCTGGCGTCCAGCGAGGCCGGCGGCTCCGCCTTGCGGCCCGGAGGCGCCTCCGGCACGGGATCGTCGCGGAACCGCACCGTGCCGTCGGCGTTCCTGGTCATCGCGCCGTTGCCGTCCCTGACGACGGCGTCCGGGACGACGTCCCAGCCCGCGCGCGCCGAGTCGGGCTCCGGAGTCTGCAGCAGCATCCGGCTGTCGCCGGTGGCGGTCGGACGCGGCCCGCCTTCGTCGGGGAAGTAGACGGTGACGTGATGCCGCATCGTCACTTCGTGGGTGTTGCTCCGCCCCATCCAGCGCCGCACGAGCGGGTAGATGGCGACGCGGCTGGCCGACACGCTGTCCGACCGCGACCAGTTCCACTGGAAGGCGCCCGACAGCAGGACCTTCAGCCCGTGCCAGCCCTTCGAGCCCGGCGTGTCGCCGGCGAGACCGAACCCGCCCTTCAGGTTGATCCCCCTGGACCGCGTGGCCGAGGCCGACCCCGTGAGGCCGGAGAAGGTGATGCCGAGCCACTCCTGGAACTGCTTCCAGCCCGGACGCGCCGCCAGCCGCGTCGTGACGGGCTCCGACCGCACGCGCAGGATGCCCACGCGGCCGCCGTCGTTGATGTTCCGCTGGAAGCCGTCGGGGTCGTCGACGGCCTCGTCGAGGTAGCCGGGCAGGTCCTGGGTGAGGATCGCGCGCACCTGCTCGCGGGCCGCGCCGCTCAGCGGCACCTGGGCGGGCCCGGCGGTGGTCACGGCCCGTTCGGCCAGCGACTCCAGCCCCTCCACCTGCAGCGGGACGTACCGGGGGAACCTCGCGACCGGCCGCTCAGCGGCGGGGAGCCGGAAGGTCTGATCGGGGGCGCGCTGGGTGTGGGCGTGCGAGAGCCACATCTCAACGGCGCTCTTGTCGTTGCCGACGCCCTCGCTGACCTGCGCCAACGTCCGCCAGGCTGCGGGAGGCCCGCTCCGGTTCACCGGCCGGAAGCCGACGGTGTAGGTGCCGGGGACGTGCAGGAGCGTCGCGTCGCCCCGGTTGTCCGCCACCTGACCCGGCAGGACGTGCTCGGCGTGCGCGCCCGTCTCCGATTCGGAGTGGCCGCCGCTGAACTTGACGCCGACGTGGATGATCTTGGCCCAGGTCTTCACCTGGGTGAGGACGCCGCCGTCATGCGGGACGAGCTGCGCGAGCTTGGACAGGTCGAGGCCGAACGCCGCGTTGATGGCCCGGGTGATCGTGGCCGAGACCCAGCTCCCTCCCTGCGGCAGCCACCCGATCATGCCTTCTGAGAAGTTCCTGCCGGAGTTCGGCACCTCGACCGGCTCGCCCAGTTCGAGATGGATGCGCAGCTCTCCCTGAGGTACGCGCCCGTAGCGCAGCGGCCCCCTCCTCCGCAGGTCGAAACGCATGACCAGGCCGTCGCCGGAGACCAGCGCCTGGACGTCCGAGCGCATGCGCCACAGCAGCTCTTCGACGCTGATAGACGCGGCGGCCCCCCGGTCGGCCAGGATCTGGTTCACCACGTTGGTGAGCCTCGTCAGGTGCGGCAGCCGTCCGCTCGGCAGACCGGCGGCCAGCAGGGCCTGCGGCGGCCGCGCCGCGGTCATCGCCGTGTCGAACCTCGCGAACGCCGTGTCCGCCTCACCGGTGAGCCGGGCGACCTCCGCCGCCAGGTCGGCGGCGGGCGTCGGGTCCTGCCCGGAGGCGAGCCGGTCGAGGGCGTCCGCCACGGCCGCGTACGCGTCCGACACCGCGCGCGCCTGGGTCAGGGCGGCGCCGTAGCCCCGGGCGATGTGACTGTAGTGCTCGGCCGCGATGCCTTCGAGACGACTCTCCTGGAGATGGGCCCGCCTGCGTTCGGCGTGCCACGCGTCCAGCGCCTGGGCGGCCTTCTTCGCCTTCTTGCGCGCGGCCCTGCCGCGCTTGGCGGCGTCCTTCGCCTTGTCGTGGTTCTCGGCCGCCCGCACCTTCAGCCCGTCCCGCGTCGCCTCCAGAGCCGCCCGGATCCGCCGCACCCGATCGGCCAGCTCGGCGACCGGCTCCGGCACCGGGACCCCGGACGGACTCGCCGCCGGAGCAGGAGCCCCGGAAAGGCTCGTCGCCGTCACGGGGGAGCCGGACGTCGCGGCAGTGCCCGAGCCGGCGGGAGCGGACGCGGCGGCAGTGCCCGAGACGGCGGGGGCGGGTGTCACCGTGTGGATCAGGTGCGTGGCCCAGGGCGGCACCGGCGCGGGCCGGCCGTGCGCTTCGAGGTCGGACATCACCCGGCGGAGCGCGGCCTCATAGTGGTTGCGCTGGTCGGGGGCGCCGTTCGACCACAGTCCGGCCAGGTGCCGGTACTCGGTGAACCGCGCCTCGACGTAGGCGTTGAACGCGTCGGTCGCCCCGCGGAACGGGTTCCGCAGCGCGCCGAGGAACGCGCGGACCACCCCCTGCGCGGGCCGCGAGGCCGTCGGACCCGTCGTGCCAGGACCGGAACTCACCTGCGACTGCGACACCCCGACACCGGCAGAGCCGCTCACGCTGCCCGTACTCGCCCCGGTCTGGTTCGCGGCTGTAGCCGTCCCGGTTCGGTTCTGGGCTGTACCCGTCCCGGTTCGGTTGGCGTTCGCACCCGTCCCGCTCTGGTTCGCGGCCGTGCCGGTGGCGTTCTGGTTCTCGAGGTCGGCGCTCAGTGTCGCGGCACGTTCGGAGATGGCGCGCCGCTGGTCGTCGAGCGGCCCGACGCGCATCGTGTCGAAGTTCGTCGCCTCCTCCGGGAGGCGGCCGTTCGCCTCCTCGGCCACGCGGACCCCTGCCTCGCTGAGATCCTTCGCCCGCAGGCGGCCCCACCGATCGCCGACGACCTGACGTGCCACGTCCGCGATGACGTCCATCATGTGGGGGGAGTCGTCAGCGAGCCGGCCGAGCGCGTTCAGTGCGCCTTCCATGGGGGACAGGTGCGCCGCCTGCGCGATGGCGGCGCCGAGCCGGGCCGCCGCCTCGGCGCGCAGCCGGTCGTCCTGGGCGCCGTCCGCGACCCGTACGCGCAACCGCTGCCGCAGGCGGGTGACGACGTCGGCCGGGACGTGACGCACCCGGCCGTCGGGGCCGGTCACCCGTATGGTGCCGTCCCGCAGCGGCAGCGCGTCCGGGGCCACCAGCGGCAGCACCTCGCTCAGCAGGACGTTGACGCGGCGCTTGACCCGGGCGTCCGTAGGCGAAAGCACCGCCGGAGCGCTCCCGGCGCCGGCCGAGCCCGGGCCGGGCGAGGCGACGGTGGAGGCGGGCGTGGCGGCGGCCTGGGAACCCGGCGCGGCATTGCCGGGGTCCGGTGCGGAGGTCGCACGGCCCGTTGCGATAGGTGCCGGGACGGGCGCCGGGGACGCGGGGGCGGGTGTGGCGGTCGTGGCGTTCGGTGCGGACGTCGCGGGGGTGGGTGCGGAAGTCGAGGCAGCGGGTGTGGAGGTCGCGGGGCTCGATGCGGACGCAGTGGAGTTCGGTGCGGGAGTGGATTCCGGAGTGGCGGGGGTCGGTGCGGGGGTGGAGGTAGAGGGTGCGGGGTTCGGTGCGGTGGTCGTGGGGGCCGGGGTGGTCTGCGTGGGGTCGGGGGCGGCCGGGTTGCCGGTCGTGCCCCGGGGGGACGCCGCGCCCTGCCCCATCCGCACGGACGGCATGCCCGGCATGAACAGCGGCGCCGGCCCCGTGGAGGGCACGGCCGGGACGCCGGACGGGGTGGTCGTACCTGCAGTGGACGTGCCGGACGTCCCAGGAGCGCCGGCCGCCGGCGAGGAGGGGCCCGGCGTGGAGGTGGCGGGAGCATTCGGCGGGACCGGCGCGGGGTTGGGGGAGGGCGCCGCCACCTGGGGAGTTCCCGATGCCGTCGTGCCGGAGGGCGGCGGGGTCGTCGGGTTCGACATCGCGGCGGCGTTGGGCGTGGCCGTGCTTGGCGTGGCCGGTGTGCCCGTGGTCGGGGCGCCTGGCGTGGCGGGGGTGCTCGGTGTGGCGGGGGCGGCCGGCGCGCCGGTCTGTGTCGGGTTCGCTCCGGAGGGGCTGGACCCGGAAGGCGGGGTGGCCTGCTGCGCCGTCGCGGGGTTCCCGGACCCCTGCGACGACGGCGCGGGCGTGCTCGCGCCGGAAGGGTCGCCGGACGTGGCCGGCTGCCCTGCGCTCCCCGACGAGGCGAGCTGCTGCGCCCCCGTGCCGGCGCCGGCCTGGGCACCGCTGCCGGTACCAGATTGCGAGCCGGTCCCCGTGCCGGTGCCAGTCCCGGTACCGGTTTCTGTGCTGGTTTGGGTGCCGGTCCCGGTTTCTGTGCTGGTTTGGGTGCCGGTGCCGGTGCCGGTGCCAGTCCCGGTACCAGTTCCTGTGCTGGTTTGAGTGCCGGTGCCGGTGCCGGTGCCAGTCCCAGTCCCTGTCCCAGTCCCAGTCCCTGTGCCAGAGCCGGTGCCGGTTCCTGTGCCGGTGCTGGTTTGGGAGGGGGCGCTGGAGGTGGAGTTGGTGGAGGTCGTGGGTGGGCCGCCGGCGGGGCCGGTGCCTGTGGCGGCGGGGCCGGTGTTCGTGCTGGTAGGCGAGGTGTTCGTGCTGGGGACGGGGTTGGTGTTGGAGGCCGCGCGGGCGGCGTCGTTCGCGGCCGCGGCGGCGTTGGCGGTCTGCAGCGACTGCACCGGGTGCGTGATCGCCTGAAGGACCGCGGGGTTGGTCGGGCTGATCGTCCGGGTGCGGCCGGCGCCGCCCATGAACGCGCCGCCGACCGCCTCAGGGGTCAGCGAGTGCAGCGGGTTCCAGTCCCCGTACACCGCCCCGTTGGCGAGGAAGCTTCCGGCCGGCGAGGCGACCATGTTGTTCAGGCCGGTCTGCATGGCGTCGCGCCCGAACCCGGCGAGGAAGCTGGAGACCCCCGAACCGTTGCGGGCCGCGTCGTCCAGCCGGTTCATCACCGGGATCCGGCTGCCGTAGCGGGACAGCAGGGGGGCGGCGACCTTCATGCCGATCACCGCGCCGCCGCCCGCGCCGATCGCCGAGGCCTTCGTCTTGTCCCAGTCCCAGCTGGAGCGCGTGCCCATCTCCATCTGCTTGTGCTGGCTGTAGGCGTCGATGAAGACCTCTTCGCCGATCTCCTCGATGATCTCGCGTCCGAGGTGGCTGGTCAGCATCGTGCGGACCAGGCCCCTGCCGCCGGCCTGCGCCGCCCTGCCCGCCGCCAGCCGCGTGGCCATGGCGGCGCCGTCGCGCCCGGCGGCCGCCACGAGCCGCTGGAGGATCCGGCCGATGGCCGCGCGGGTGGAGGCGGCGATGGGGCCGATCACCGGAGTGGTGGCGCCCGCGGTGAAGAACGCGGTGACCAGCGCGATGAACGCGGCGATGACCCCGATCCAGAACGCCACGTTGATCGATATCTTCGAGTACTGCGTCTCGCGCGCGAAGTCGTCCACCTGCAGGGCCTTGTAGAGGTGGAGCTGCCCCAGCCCGTAGACTCCCGCGTCGCCCTTGAGCACCAGGTTGGCCTGCTCGACGTACAGCGGCGTGGCGGGCACCTGCCATCCGGTGAGGACGGCCTGGCCGGCCGCGATGCTCGGGTCCACCGCGCCGTGCAGCGCCTCGCCGAGGGCCTGGTGCTCCTTGGCCAGTTCCCACAGCAGGCTCTCGCTGGCCTTCGGCCAGCTCTGCCCGGCGGCGAGCAGGGCGATGAAGGTGTCCACCCAGGCGGGCAGCGACTCGCCCCATGCGGGGGTGATGTCGGTGGAGGAGGTGCCGCCGATGCCGGGGGACGGGCGCCCGCCGGGGGTGTTGGGGTTGACGTTGGGGTTGGTGCCTGACACCCTCTCACCCCAATCTCGTCAGCGTCGCGGGTCTGGGCGGCGTCCGGCCGTCCGGACGGTCTGGACCGGTGGTGGCCGGTGCCGGCACTCGGGGGCGCGGGCTCAAATGCTCAGGGTGTCGCCGGCCTGGGTCCGGTCCGTCCGGCGTGTCCGGGTGACGGCCGTGCGGACCTTGCCGCCGAGCGCGTCGACGTCGTCCATGATCCGCTGTCCGGCCTGGGCGATGATCTCGGGCCCGCCGCCCTTGGTGTACGCGGTGTGGAAGGCCGCGCCGGCGGCGTCGTCCCCCCACGGGGACGCCGCGGTGAGCCGCTGGATGCGTGCGGACCCCGCCGTCCACAGGCGGGTGATGCCCGACGTCGCGGCGTCCCACCGCGCGAGCGCCTGGGCGGCGGTCGGAGCGTGCAGGTCGATGTTCTCGGGCATGGGGTCACCGCCTTCCGAGCATCTGCCGGGCCATCTGCTCAAGGACGGCGTCGAGGTCTCCGTCGAGGTGGGCCTTCATCTGCTCGCGCGGGATGAGCGGCTCGAACAGGTCGATGACCTCGTCCTGGGCCCTCGCCGCGGCGCGCTGGACGGTCGCGGTGATGGTGTCGGCCAGTTCCCGGGAGTCCGGCCGCCGGTAGATGCGGGGATCGATGTCGAGGCGGATGAGGTCGCCGCGGGCGCCGACGGTGGCCGCGATCAGCCCGTCGTCGGACTTCTCGGTGACCTGAACGGCGCGCGCTTTACGGTGTACCGCGGGCGCCTGTTCCTGCAGGCGCGTGAAGGTGGTGCGAAGCTCTTCCGCGTAAGCTCGCATCTCCGCCCCGCCCCCGTCGGCGAATTCCTCCACATAACCTCCCCGAGCACCTGTCCGCATGGTCTGAAGTGCTTAATGGCACCGTAACCATGACCTAACTTCAGGGAAACAGCTGCTTGATCGGCCATTGTGGCATTCGCCAATTCACTCGGCAAGCATTTGCGCGTCGATTGCGGTATATACAACGCACTGACTGTTATGTCCGGATTTGCGGCGGACCGTATCAGGAGAACCGGACGCGGAAGGCGGCGGCGCGGTCAGACGGCGGCGCGGTCACAGATCCAGCGGGACGACGTGCTCGCGCAGGTCGGCGACCTCCGCGCGGGGGACCCACCCCCGGTGCACGCCCCGCTCGACCCGCTCAAGTCCGAGCGCGCGCGCCACCGGCAGCAGCCCTCCGACGTATTCGATCAGCACCTGGCCGTCGCGCTCGTCGCGCACCTGGCACGGGGCGCCGCGCCACAGGCCGGCCGTCGTCACGAAGACGATGCCCTCGCACTCCCGCGCCGGCACCGGTCGTACGAACCGTCCGGACGCGACCGGTTCGAACCCCTCCAGAGGTTCGGCGGCCCGCAGCCGCATCCACAACCCGTGCGGGCGCGCGTCGGGGACGGCGTCGTACTCCACGCCCCGCCAGCGCGCGCGGTAGCCGTGCCACCTCATCGCGGCCCCCGGCCGGAGCCGTCGTGCTCGGCGCCGGGAACGCCGTCCGCGACGCCCGTGGAGCCCTCGCCGGACGGCCGGGCGTGGACGAGCAGCCAGCGCTCCGCGTCGCCGTCGTACACGGCGCGGCGGCGCTGGACCCCCGCGTCGGTCAGCTCCCAGATCTCGGCACCGTGCGGCAGGCCGACGCCGTCCAGCTTGTACTCGCGGATCACCTGGTCGACGTTCGGCGCCAGCCCCAGGCCGATGAACGGCGGCTCCTCGATGAGCCACCCGTCGACGGCCGCCCTGCTCTCCTCGTCCACGCCGCCGTAGGGGGTGCGGTAGAGGTTCAGCCCGACGGCGGCCCACCGCAGCATGTTCACCGAGCCCTCCTCGGTGACCACCCCCTCCACCGACGCCATGCCGACCGCGTCGGCCAGCACGGCGGGGGTCGCGATGTGCGCCACGTCCAGCGCGTTGTGGCAGTACCCGGAGACCCGGGACTCCCCCTCCGCCAGATACGCGTACAACTCGCGGGGCGTCAGCAGCTTCTGCACGACCGGTAGCCCGGCGCCGGGGTCGGCCAGGCGTTCTTCGGCCAGTGAGGGCGCCGCGAGCCTGGCCACCGTGCCCGACCTCAGGAAGAGGTGCAGCGGAAGGCCGGGATTGACCGCGAGCCCGTAGCGGGGGTCGGGCCAGCCCGCGGCCAGCTCTGGCAGCGTGACGACGCGGTGGTGCGGGGTCGCCCCGCCGATGCCCGCCCACATGGCCTCGGCCGAGGTGTAGGCGAGGATCCAGGTGCCCTCGGAGTCGGAGGCGGTCGGCCAGGCGACCGGCTCGCGCCCGGCGGCGGCCGCCGGGCTGACCGGCAGCGCCAACTGGGCGAGGCGGAGCAGGCCGAGACAGCGGGCCAGATCGTGTGCCTCGAACGCCGAGCGGAGGCTCTCTTCGAACGGGTCCGCCGGCTCCCATCCCTCCACGGCGATCACTCTAGTGCGGCCCGCGGCCGGAGGTCATGGACGGGTGAGGCCGTCGGACGGCGCGGGCTCCGCCACGAGCGGGGACATCAGCGACTCGGCCCGCTCGGCGGCGTCCGCCTCCGCGAGCCGCGCCGCCGCAAGGATCGCGTCGGCCAGCGCCTCGGACCCGAGCCGCATCGCGCGCGGATCGATGTGCAGGGAGACCACGGAACCGCCGGGGAGCGCCTCGACGACGACGCGGCCCTCCTGGGCCTCGCCTCGCCCCCGCGTCTCCGAGATCTGCCGGCCGACCGCGTGGAACGCGGACGCCTGCGCGGCGAGCGCCTCCAGCACCTCGTCCACCTCCGGGTCGCCGGTGGGGGAGAACGGGCCGCCGCTGGTCGTCATTCGGTCGTCCTTCAACTTCACGGGTGGGAGATGACATCAGACGAGGCCCGGGCCGCACGTGGCGGCCGGGCCTCGCCCTGGCTCGAACGGTCGCGGCGCCGCTAGCCGCAGTTGCCGAACGGCGCGCTGGTGGAGGCGGTGCCCGCGCCGCCGGTGAAGCGCACGCACTTGCCCTTGGCCTGCATGACGACCGGGCCGGCGTAGTACTTGAACGACCCGGCGTCGGTGACCGGCGAGGAGCCCTGCACCTCCAGCGTCGCCGAGACCGGCGTGGCCACGCCGATGTTCTGCGTCTTCATCGTGACCAGGCAGTTGAAGCCGCTGGCGGAGCTGTAGAGCAGGTAGGTGACGCCGCCGGTGAACGCGCTCTGCCGCTGGACGTAGAAGCCCGAGCCCTTGCCCGTCGAGTTGCACAGTTGCTGCGGCGTGTACGGGTTGGTGGTCGGCGCCTGGCTCCTGGACGGGGCCGGCGTCACCGGGAGGCTGCGGCTGACGGTCGGCTTCGGCGTGACCGTCCTGGTCACCGTCGGCTTGGGCGCGACCGTCCTGGTCACCGTCGGCCTCGGGCTGGGAGTCCGCGACCAGATCGGCGTCCGCGTACGGGTGGGCCTGGGCGTGGCCGTGCTGCTCACCGACGGGGTGGGCGTCGCGGACGGGGAGGCGCTCGGCGACGGCGTCCCCGTCGGCACCAGGTTGTTCTGCGGCCCGGACGGGCTCGGAGTCGGGGTCGGGGTGAGGTCGCCCGTCGGCGTCGCGTCCGGCGACGGGCTTTCGCTGCCCGTCGGGGTGGGCGACTCGTGCGGATTCGTCGGGTGTTCCTTGGTCGGCTCGGCGGACGGAGTGATCGTCGGGCCGGGCGTCGCGGTGACGGTGACCGTCGGGGCCGGGGTCGGCGACGACACCTGGCTGGGCGAGATCGACGGCGTCGGCGGGGCCGACGGGATGGGCGGCGGGGTGAACTGCGGACCCGGCGACCAGTGCGGCACCCCCACCGAGGGGGTCGACGTCGTCAGCTGCATCGGGTACACGCCGGTCTCCTGCGGAGCGGGAGAAGTGGCCCACGGCACGGTCACCTGCGGGCGCGGCGCGACGCTCTCGCCGACGCCCGCGACGTTGCCGAGGCCGCCGGACGGCTCGGGAACGCTCGTGTTGACCTGTCCCTCGGCGGCCACCCGCCCGATCTGCTGGCCGGTGCCCGCGTAGTGCCCCGCGCCCCACAGGCCGAGGCCGGACAGGCCGATCACTACGCCCACGCCCGCGGCCAGGCCGACGGGGAAGTGGGCGCCGGTCTTCTTGCGCGCCGGCGCCGCGGGGGGCGCCTCGCCGCTGACGGCGGCGGGCAGTTCGTGCCGCTCGGGCTCGCCCGTGGGGAGCGCCGGGGCGCCCCACACCTGCTGGGGCGGCTGCGGCTCGGCCGCGTACACCGTCGCGGGCTCGCCCTCGGCGCCCTGCGGGGGAACGACCGGCGGCCGCGCGCCGCCGCCGCTCACCTCCACCCAGGTCTGCTGCTCGGGGGCGCCGGCCGGGCTCACCTGCCCGGCGGGGACGGTGGGCGTGCTCGACGGCCCCGAACCGGGAACGGGGAGACCGGGCACCGGCACGCCCGCGACGGGCGCGGCGGGGATGACGGGGGCCGGCGGTGCCGCCTTCTCCTCGCCGAGCAGCCACAGCATCGCCCCCTGGGCGGTGGGCCGTTCGGCGGGCATCTTGGCGAGGCAGGAGGCCACGACGTCACGCAGCGGCGTGGGAAGGCCGCCGAGGTCGGCGCGGGCGGTGGCGATCGCCTCGGCGTCGTCGCCGAACGGCTCCTCGCCGGTCGCCGCGAACGCCATCGTGCTCGCCCAGGCGAACAGGTCGGCGGCCGGGCCGGTCGGCTCGCCGCGGACCTGCTCGGGCGAACGGTAGGCCGTCTCGCCGAGGCCGAAGTCGCAGACGCGGGGGCCGTCCGCGGCGAGCAGGACGTTGTCGGGGGTGAGGCCGCGGTGGGCGATGCCGGCCAGGTGGATGGCGGTGAGCGCGGTCAGCGTGCCGACGGCGACGCGCTCGAGGGCGTCGCCGGTCAGCGGGCCGTCCAGTTCGACGGCCTCGCGCAGCGAGCGGCCCTCGACGTGCTCGCGGACGACGTAGGCGCGGTCGTCCAGCCAGCCGGCGTCGACGCTGCGCACCGCGTAGGCGCTGGAGACCCGCTGGGCCGCGGACAGGTCGTCGACCACCCGCGCGCGGGCGTCCGCGTCGGCCTCCGGCCAGGCGGGCAGCAGCTTGACGACGAACAGCCGGTCGGGCTCGCCCGTACCGGCGGAGGGGGCGGACGCGGCGGGCGCTTCGGCCTCGGCCGTGCTCTCGGCCGCGCTCTGGGCCCCCCGGCCCTGCGCGGTCTCGGTCTCGGTTTCGGCCTTGGTTTCGGTCTCGGCTTCCGCTTCCGCGGTCGCCGCTTCACCGGAGAGGCGGCCCAGGTAGACGACGCCCCGAGTTCCCTGACCCAGCCGCCCAAGAAGCGTGTACGCGCCCACCTGCTTGGGGTCGTCCGGCAGCAACGACTGCATGTCCTTTATCGCCTTCCCCTGTGGATCAACTCAAGCCCCTGTGGATCAACTCAAGCATCATGACACCACTTACATGTGTCGCACTTAACATATTTCGTCACGTCTGCATCACATGTTACGGATCGGGTGATCTTCGCGGTGGTAAACGGGTACGGAATTTCGCCCACGCGGCCGGACGGCGGATAACGGACGCCGGCTCAGTCGACGGGAGCCATCGCGCGTCCCGGTTTCCACCCGCGGCGGCGACCCAGCGGGACCACGACCCCGACGGCCGTCACCAGGCCCGCGGCGAGGACCGCGATCACCGCCACGGCCGCGGAAGTGTTGATCGCCTCCTGGTCGGGAGGCCGCGGCTTGGTCACGACCGTCGACGGCAGCGCCTCGGCCGGGCGGGGGGCGATGGCCACCACCTCCGACGGCAGGATCTCCGACACGGCCATGAGCGGGTTCACCATGCCGGCGCCGGTCCCCGTGCCCGAGGCGCCGTCGGCGGTGATCTCGATGCGCCGCCGCACCCGGACGTTGTCGAGCTCGCGATGGCGCGAGCGCACCAGCGCCGCCACCCCGGCGACGTACGGCGCCGCGTAGCTGGTGCCCTGCAGGTCCTGGCGGTAGGAGGCGCCGGGCCACGTGCTGGTGATGTCCTGCCCGGGGGCGATGACCGACACCGGCGTGACGGAGTTGGAGAAGTCGTTGCGCCTGCCGTCCGGGCCCGCGGAGCCCACCGACAGCACGCCGGGGTAGGAGGCGGGGTAGACGGCGGCGGGGGTGCCGTCCTCCTTCTTGATGTTCCCGGCCGCGGCCACGATCACCACGTCCTTGGCGAGGGCGTACTCGACGGCCGCCTTCAGGTCGGGCTGGTCGCTGGTCTGGACGGAGATGTTGACGACCTGGGCGCCCAGGTCGGCCGCCTGCCTGATGCCCTGCGCCAGCAGCGCCACGTCTCCGCGCTCGCTGTTGGTCTGCTTGATGGAGATCAGCCGCGCCTTGGGGGCCACGCCCGCGAACGGGATCTCCTTCATGTCGGCGCCGCCGATGATCCCGGCCACCGCCGTCCCGTGGCCGACGCAGTCCAGCGGGCCGGTTCCGGTCAGGTCGACCGACTTGGCCACCCTCACCTGCGGGTGGCGGATGTCCACGCCGCTGTCGATCACCGCCACGGTGACGCCTTCACCCATGGTGAGCGCCCATACCCCCGTGAACGCCAGGCGCCGCTGCGCCCACGACTCGCCCACCTGGGTGCCGCCGTGCGGCGGCGAGCACTGTTCCGGCGCGCGCGCGGCCGACGCGGCGGCCGCGTCCGGACCTGTGGCGAGTGCGAGCGCCAGCGCGGCGGCGATGATCCCCCGACCGGCCATCCGTCAACTCCATCTCTCGGCGAGGTGACCCGGCCGCCGGGCCGCCGTCAGGGGGCCCGTCCCGTCCCGCAGGCCACCGCCCGGACACGACGCAGAAGCCTAGCCAACAGCGCGCCCTCGATCGTCGAGATATGTCGGATTTAGTGGTATTTCGCGGCCATGATCACCGTGCGCACCGGAAAGATGTCCGCGCGTATTGAACGGACGCCGACCGAGAACGCCTTCACCTTCGCCCTGCCCGGCCGGACGGCCGCGCAGGGAAGGTACCTGGAACGCATCGGATAAGGCGCAGGCGGCGCGAGGCCCGGGAACCGTGAAGGCCTCCGGCCGGTCGTGCGCCGCCCCGCGACCCTCCTCCTGGAGGCCGGGGACCGCGGGGCCGCCGAGTAGCCTTTGCCCGTGACCGACACCAACCTCGATCCAGAGGACAGCAAGATCATCACGCTGGCCCGTGCCGCGCGCGCTCGCAACGGGACGGTCCAGGGCGCCGCCGTCCGCGACGAGACGGGGCGCACCTACACGGCGACCAACGTGGACCTGCCTTCTCTGCGGTTGTCCGCCGTCCAGGTCGCCGTGGCGATGGCCGCCTCCAGCGGAGCGGTCTCGCTGGAGGCCGCGGCCCTGGTCAGCGATGAGGAGGAGCCCAACGAAGAGGACATGGCGGTCGTCCAGGACCTCGGCGACGCCATTCTGTTCTTCGCGGCCCCCGACGGCTCCCTCAAGGGCCGCTTCCGCTGACGCGTGCTTCCCGCGCGGGCCCGGCCCGGAGCGCCGGTCGAGGCGATGCTCCACCCGCCGAGGGGAGGGGCGGTCGGTCTGATCGGCGACAATGGGTGGCGTGAGTTCCTCAGCCGCTGAGTTCCGTGCCGGGTTCGCCTGCTTCGTCGGCAGGCCCAACGTCGGCAAGTCGACGTTGATGAATGCGCTGGTCGGCGCCAAGGTGGCGATCACCTCGTCCAAGCCCCAGACGACCCGCCGCGCCATCCGCGGCATCGTCAACCGGCCCGACGCCCAGCTCGTCATCGTCGACACGCCGGGCCTGCACCGTCCCCGCACCCTGCTCGGCGAGCGGCTCGACAGCCTCGTGCTGTCCACCCTCACCGAGGTCGACGTCATCGGATTCTGCGTGCCGGCCGACGAGCAGATCGGCAAGGGCGACCGGTTCATCGCCGAGAAGCTCGCGGCCGTCAAGAAGACCCCGGTGGTCGCCGTGGTCACCAAGTGCGACCTGGCCTCCCGCGAGCAGATCGCCGCCCGGCTGCTGGACGTGTCACGGCTTGGCGACTTCGCGGAGATCGTCCCTGTCTCGGCGGAGTCGGGCGAGCAGCTCGACGTGCTCGGCGACCTGCTGATCCAGCGCCTCCCGAAGTCCCCGCCGCTGTACGTGGACGGGCAGCTGACCGACGAGCCCGAGCAGGTGCTGGTCGGCGAGCTCATCCGCGAGGCGGCCCTCGAAGGCGTGCGCGACGAGCTTCCCCACTCCATCGCCGTCGTGGTCGAAGAGATGACCCCCCGGGAGGGCCGCGACGACCTTCTCGACGTCTACGCCCACATGTTCGTCGAACGCCCCTCGCAGAAGGCCATCGTCATCGGCCCGAAGGGCGCCCGCCTCAAGGACGTCGGCACCCGCGCCCGCAAGCAGATCGAGGCCCTCCTCGGCACCCACGTCTACCTGGACCTGCGCATCAAGGTCGCCAAAGACTGGCAACGCGACCCCAAACAACTCCGCCGCCTAGGCTTCTACGACTGACCACCCCCCCGACCAACCTCGCACCACGTCCATTCCGCCCCTGGCGGTGATGCCTTCTGGCGCCGCGTCGGCGGGATGCGGGGTGGTGCGCGTGCGGGTGCCCTGGTGCCGGTGGACGGGGATCCGGTGTCAGCCGTGCGGGCTCAGTTGTGACTCGCCCCAGGTGAGGCGGGTGCGGAGGGTGGGGGCGTCCGGGGCCAGGGCGGAGATCAGCGTGCCTTGGCCGGCGAGCGGCAGCACCGCGCAGCCTTCGGCGAGCACGGCTTCGTTTCCGGTCGTGCCCGGAGGCCGAGGGTTGGTGAAGGCAGGGCCGGCGAGGAGGAGGTTGCCCACGCAGCGTGCGTCGGCGTACACCGCCGGGCTGCCGTCCACGGCCGGGTCGCCGGCCACGAACTCCTGGCGGAGCAGCGGCACGCCTTCGATGGTCGCGTCGAAGCGGGCGTGGCAGCGGCCCGGCCGCTCGCCGTACCGGCCGAAGACGATCTCCTCGCGCCAGGACACCGACGCGCCCCCGGCCAGAGCCAGGCGGACGATCATGCGATGCTCGCAGCCCGCCGCGAGGACGGTGGGCTCCGGGGCGTACACGAGCGTCGCCCCCGCGCCGACCCGGGCCTCGATCGTCATGACGGACTCTCCCGTCCCGGGGAGGACGAGCGTGCCGGCCACCGAGGCGATCTTCAAGTGGGTGCCGGGGGCGACGTCGAGGACCAGTTCGAGACGGTCGCCGCCGAGCGGCCCGGCGGCCGTGGACACCAGGTGCACCGTGCCAGGACCGGTCTGGCGCAAGGTCAGCGGCGGGTCGGACCGCAGCGTGCTCAGCACGGTACGCCCGCCGGACGACGCGGTGGCGACCACCGCCCGTGCGTCGAACGACCGCCGGCCGGCGCCCGGCGCCGCCCCGCCGATCTCAGCCGTTCCCTCCCCGGCCGCCGCGTTCTCCTTCCCGGCCGCCGCGCTTCGGCCGTTTCGGGCGGATGGGGTGGGGGCGTCGGAGCGGGACGGTTCCGGGGGTTCGTACGTCGCGGCGGGGCGGGTGGTCTCGTACATGGGCAGGGGCGCGCTCAGGTGTTGGCGGTGGGGATGGCGGAGTCGTGTGAATGGGTGCGGGCGTGCGCCCAGGACTGAGCCACCCCGTGCACCCATTCGGCCACCGCGTAGACCTCCGGCACCTCCCTGATCGAGGTGAAGAGCACCGGTTTGCCGTCGCGTACGGCCGCCGCGTCCCTGGACATCACCGTGAGGTCGGCTCCCACGTGTTTCGCCAGGTCGGTCTTGTTGATCACGAGCAGGTCGGCGGAGGTGACCCCCGGACCTCCCTTGCGCGGCACCTTGTCGCCGCCCGACACGTCCAGCACGAAGATCTGCTGGTCGGCGAGCCCTCGGCTGAAGGTCGCGGTCAGGTTGTCACCGCCGCTCTCCACGATCACCACGTCCAGCGGACCGAAGCGTTCCTCCAGGGTTTCGACCGCGTCGATGTTGGCGGCGATGTCGTCGCGTATCGCGGTGTGCGGGCAGCAGCCGGTCTGCACGGCGACGATGCGCTCGGGGTCGAGGACGCCGGCCCTGCGCAGGAAGTCGGCGTCCTCGGTGGTGTAGATGTCGTTGGTGACGACGCCCAGCCGGAGCACCGGGCCGAGCGTGCGGCACAGCGCGGCGACCAGCGCGGTCTTGCCGCTTCCGACCGGGCCGCCGATGCCGAGGCGCAGCGCCCTGCCGTGGGCGTCGGGGGAGTCGTGGCGGTCGTCGTGGTTAGCTGACAAAGAGCCGTACCTCCGTGCGTAGGTGCTGTTCGGCCAGCAGATCGAGTGCGGGAGCGGCGTGCGCGGGAAGGCTCTCCCACGCGGTGCGGGCGACGGCCTCACCGGCCGTGCCCGGGGCGGCCGTACGCGCCGCGCCAGCGGCGGCGGCGGTACGGGCGACGCCGGATAGATCCGGCACGAGGCCGGCGAGCACTCGGTGCACGACGACGGGGTCGAGCCCGAGCAGCCGGACGGCCGCGGTGGCCGGTCCGGTGATCGAGGTGTACGCGGCGGCCAGCGCCGCGTCGTGAGGCGAGCACCCGGCGGCGGCGGCCACCGCGCCGAGGGCGATCGGATGGTGCGCGCCGTCGGGTACGGCACGGGCCAGGGTGTCGAGCGCGGGGGACGGCCAGATGCGGCGGCCGCTGCGCAGCAGCAGCCTGCCCTGGGTGCGCGCCGCGCTCCGCTGCGCCGGCGACGCCGTGCGGGCGTCGGCCTCCGCGTCCAGCCCCTGCCACGCCCGTTCGGCGGCGTCGGGGGAGGTCGCCAGGGTGCAGGCGGCGGCGGACAGGGCGGCGGAGACGAGCCCGGACGTGGCGAGCCGGCCACGGAGGAACCGCGCCAGATCCTCCGGGCCGGTGATCGCCCCGATGCGCACCGCCTGCTCCGCGCCCCCGGAGTGACCGTGGCCACCGGCCGGGAGCCGGGAGTCGGCCAGGAGCAGCAGCGCCGCGTCCATGATCAGAACCCGGTCAGAACAGGAAGTAGCGCTGGGCCATGGGAAGCTCCTCCGCCGGGGCGGGCTCGATGAGCTCGCCCTCGACGCGGACCGCGAACGTGTCGGGGTCCACCTCGATGGCCGGGAGCGCGTCGTTCAGCGGCATGGAGTCCTTTCGGCGCGTGCGCACGTCGGCGACCGGCGCCAGCCGCCGGTTCACCCGCAGCCGGTCCGCCAGGCCGTCCTCGATGGCGAGCGGCGCGACGAAGTGCAGCGATGTGGCGGCCGCCGTGACCGGGGCCGCGCCGAACATCGGGCGTGGCATGACGGGCTGGGGGGTGGGGATGGAGGCGTTGGCGTCGCCCATCTGCGCGTAGGCGATGACGCCGCCCTTGACGACGAGCTGCGGCTTGACCCCGAAGAACGCCGGCTCCCACAGCACCAGGTCGGCGAGCTTGCCGACCTCGACCGAGCCGACGTGCGCGTCCAGCCCATGGGCGATGGCCGGGCAGATCGTATATTTCGCTACATAGCGCTGCGCGCGGACGTTGTCGGCCCGTCCGTCGCCGGGCAGCGGACCCCTGCGCCTCTTCATCACATGGGCGGTCTGCCACGTCCTGATGACCGTCTCGCCGACCCGCCCCATCGCCTGGGAGTCGGAACCGATCATCGAGATGGCCCCGATGTCGTGCAGCACGTCCTCGGCGGCCATCGTCGACGGCCTGATGCGCGACTCGGCGAAGGCCAGGTCCTCTGGCACCGACGGGTTGAGGTGGTGGCACACCATCAGCATGTCGAGGTGCTCGTCGAGGGTGTTGACGGTGTGCGGGCGCGTCGGGTTGGTCGAGGACGGCAGCACGTTCGGGTACGCCGCGACGCGGATGATGTCGGGCGCGTGCCCGCCTCCCGCGCCCTCGGTGTGGTACGCGTGGATCGTCCGGTCGCCGATCGCCCCCAGCGTCGACTCGACGAACCCGGCCTCGTTCAGCGTGTCGGTGTGGATGGCGACCTGCACGCCGGTGGCGTCCGCGACCCGCAGGCACGCGTCGATGGCCGACGGCGTCGTCCCCCAGTCCTCGTGCAGCTTGAACCCCGAGGCGCCGGCCCTGAGCTGTTCCAGCAGCCCTTCCTCGCTGACGGTGTTGCCCTTGCCGAGCAGCGCCACGTTGACCGGCATGCCGTCCATCGACTCCAGCATCCGGGCCAGGTACCACGTGCCGGTGACGGTGGTGGCCTTGGTGCCCTCGGCGGGGCCGGTGCCGCCGCCGATGACGGTCGTCACGCCCGCGGCGAGCGCCTCGTCCACGATCTGCGGGCAGATCAGGTGGACGTGCGAGTCGATCGCCCCGGCCGTGATGATCTTGCCGTTGCCCGCCAGGATCTCGGTGGACGGGCCGATCACCAGGTCCGGGTGGACGCCGTCCATCGTGTCGGGGTTCCCCGCCTTGCCGATGGCGACGATGCGCCCGTCCCTGACCCCGATGTCGGCCTTGACCACCCCCCAGTGGTCGAGGATGACCGCTCCGGTGATCACCAGGTCGGGTGCGCCCTCGGCGCGCGTCGTCCTGGCCTGGCCCATGGACTCGCGGATGACCTTGCCGCCGCCGAAGACCACCTCGTCGCCGGCGCCGTGACGTCCACGGGCGAGGTCGTCGGAGACCTCGATGAACAGGTCGGTGTCCGCCAGGCGGATGCGGTCGCCGGTCGTCGGGCCGTACAGCACGGAGTATCGGGAGCGCTCGATCGACGGCCGCGGCTCAGTCACCGGAGTCCCCCTCGTCCGTCTCGGCCGTGCGCGCGTCGAGCGGCCCCGCCCACTCGGGGCGCAGCCCCGGGACGACGCGCCGCCCGCCGATCGGCACGAGCGTCACGTCCCGCTCGATGCCGGGCTCGAACCTGATCGCGGTGCCGGCGGGCACGTCCAGGCGCAGGCCCCACGCCGCGTCCCTGTCGAAGGACAGGCCCGGGTTGGCCGCGGCGAAGTGGTAGTGCGAGCCGACCTGGATCGGCCGGTCGGCCGTGTTCACCACGCGAAGGACCAGGCGCTCTCGCCCCGGGTTCAGCGGGACGGCCCCTTCCGCGTGGACGATCTCGCCGGGCGTCACAGGATGGGCCGGTGGACGGTGACGAGCTTCGTGCCGTCGGGGAAGGTGGCCTCGATCTGAACCGATTCGAGCATCTCCGGGATCCCCTCCATGACGTCCTCGCGGCGGAGCACCTTGCGGCCCGCCTCCATCAGCTCCGCGACGGTCCTGCCGTCCCGAGCGCCCTCCAGGAGGAACGACGCGATGATCGCGGTCGCTTCCGGGTGGTTGAGGCGCAGTCCCCGGGCCTGACGCTCGCGCGCGACGCCCGCCGCGACGTGGATGAGCAGGCGTTCCTGTTCGTGTGGGGTGAGCCGCATGGCCGGACCCTAGGCAACCGCCGTTTCGACGACGTGTCGGAGACATTTCCGGTCTGTGTCGGGAGCACGGGTGCCCGCATATCGCCTGCCCACGTCCTTCCGCGCCCCATTCCGGTAAAGGCAACCGGTCTCCGTCGGGCCCGCCCGATCGTATGCGGACGGGGGCGGAATGCGTATTACGGCCCGGCCCGGCGATCCTTTTGTGTTGTTGCGGTGAGGAGCCGGTAAACGGCAATTAACAATCGCGACGTCAGCGGGAAACGTGGCTCGATCACCTTGGCGGCAGATGGGTCGGTGCGGGGGACGTATCGGCAAGGAGGAGTAATTGCGGAATTCAGCTTGGCGCATCGGGGCCGTTATGGCGGTCCTGGCAACCGGGCTCGCGGCCTGCGGTGGTCAGCCATCGACGACCACGGGCGGCACCGCCGCATCGGGTGGGAGCGACACCATCAAGGTGGGCCTCCTGCACTCCCTCAGCGGCACCATGGCGATCAGCGAGGTCACCGTCCGTGACTCCGAGCTGCTGGCCGTCGAGGAGATCAACAAGGCGGGCGGCGTGCTGGGCAAGCACCTCGTTCCCGTCGTGGAGGACGGCGCGTCCGACTGGCCGACCTTCGCCGAGAAGGCCACCAAGCTGATCGCCCAGGACAAGGTCGCCACCGTGTTCGGCGGCTGGACCTCGGCCAGCCGCAAGGCCATGCTCCCGGTGTTCGAGAAGCGCAAGGCGCTGCTGTGGTACCCGGTCCAGTACGAGGGCCTGGAGAGCTCTCCGTACATTTTCTACACCGGAGCCACCACCAACCAGCAAATCGTCCCGGGATTGGACTACCTCAAAGAAAAAGGCAAGAAAAAGATCTTCCTGGTCGGCAGCGACTACGTGTTCCCGCGCACCGCGAACAAAATCATCAAGGCGTACGCGGCGGCGAACGGAATGCAGGTGCTCGGCGAGGAGTACACCCCGCTCGGCCACACCGAATACAGCACCCTGGTGAACAAGGTCGTCCAGGCCAAGCCGGACGCCGTCTTCAACACGCTGAACGGTGACAGCAACGTCGCCTTCTTCAAGCAGCTGAAGAGCGCCGGGGTGGGCGCCGACACGATGCCGGTCATGTCGGTGAGCGTCGCCGAGGAGGAGGTCAAGGGCATCGGCGTCGACAACATCGCCGGCCACCTGGTCGCCTGGAACTACTACCAGACCACCGAGAACGCGGCGAACGCCAAGTTCGTCGAGGCGTTCAAGGCCAAGTACGGCGCCGACCGGGTGACCTCCGACCCGATGGAGGCCGGCTACAACTCCGTCTACCTGTGGGCCGAGGCGGTCAAGAAGGCCGGGACGACCGACGTCGAGGCCGTGAAGAAGGCCGCGGGCGGCATCGCGATCGAGCGGCCCGAGGGCATGGTCACGATCGACGGCGAGAACCAGCACATGTACAAGACGGCGAGGATCGGCGTCATCGAACCGGACGGCCAGATCAAGGAGGTCTGGAACTCCGGCAAGCCGATCAAGCCCGATCCGTACCTGAAGACCTACCCCTGGGCGGGCGGCCTCACCTGACGGTGGGGACGGCCCACGCGAACGTGGCCCGGGCGGGGAACCAGCCGTCCTCGCCCGGCCACCCACGTCCAGCAGCATCCGGCTGCGTGAGGAGCACCTCATCAGTGACACCGGGACATCAGTGACACAGAGACGGCCGCGCGGCGGCACGCGGAATCGGCGGGGAAGGCAAGGGAGGTGAGCGGGTGGAGGCCATAGTCAACCAGCTGCCCATCGGGCTCTCGATCGCGGCCGTGCTGCTTCTCATCGCACTCGGCCTGACGTTCACGTTCGGCCAGATGGGCGTGATCAACATGGCCCACGGCGAGTTCATCATGGCGGGCGCCTACACCGCCTACCTGCTCCAGGGCTGGGCGGGACGGCAGGCGGTGCTGGTCGCGCTGCCGGTCGCGTTCGCCGTGGCCGGGGTCATGGGGCTGATCCTCGAGCGGCTGGCCATCCGGCACTTCTACGGCCGCCCGCTGGACACTCTGCTGCTGACCTGGGGCGTCAGCCTGGTGCTGCAGCAGCTCGCCCGCGACCTGTTCGGCGCGCCCAACGTCCAGGTGCAGGCGCCGGCATGGCTGCAGGGCGGGGTCGGGATCCTGCCGTACAACCGGCTGTTCATCTTCGCGCTGGCCGTCGGCAGCGTCGTGGCGATCTGGGCGTACATGAACCGCACCTCGCAGGGGCGGCGGATGCAGGCGGTCATGCAGAACCGGCAGCTCGCCGCCGTCAGCGGCATCAACACCGGTCGGGTGGACCAGCGCACCTTCTTCATCGGTTCCGGCCTGGCCGGCATCGCCGGGGTGGCGCTCACGCTGATCGGCCCGGTCGGCCCGGCGCTCGGCACCTACTACATCGTGGACGCGTTCCTCGTCGTGGTCGCCGGCGGCCTCGGCCAGCTGCGCGGCGCGGTGATCGCGGCCGTCGCCCTGGGCCTGCTGAACTCCTACGCCGAGTTCTGGACCAACGCGAGCCTGGCCAAGGTCATCGTGTTCGTGGTCATCATCGGATTCCTGCAGGTGCGGCCGCAGGGACTGTTCGTGCTGAGAGCGAGGGCGCTCACATGACGGCGACCGTGCGGAAGGTCGTGCCGCTCGCTCCGGCGGACGGCGGCCGGCCGTGGCGCGACCGGGTCAAGGGCCCGGCGGTGTTCACGCTCGTGGCCGTGCTGGCCCTGGTGGTGGCGCCGGCGCTGCTCGAGCCGTTCCGCCTGGGACTGCTCGCCAAGTACCTCTGCTTCGGCATCGTCGCGCTCGGCATCGGGCTGGCGTGGGGTCAAGGCGGCATGCTGACCCTCGGCCAGGGCGTGTTCTTCGGGCTCGGCGGCTACGCGATGGGCATGTACCTCAAACTGCACGACGCGGGCGGCGACCTGCCGGACTTCATGGTGTGGAGCGGCGTGGAGAAGCTGCCCGCGCTGTGGGCGCCGTTCGGGAACCCGCTGTTCGCCATCGCCTTCGCCGTCGCGGGGCCGGTGCTGCTCGCCGTCCTGCTCGGCACGCTGGTGTTCCGGCAGCGCGTCCGCGGCGCCTACTTCGCGATCCTGACGCAGGCGCTCGCCGCCGCCACGGTCATCCTGCTGGTCGGCCAGCAGGGGCTGACCGGCGGCACCAACGGCCTGACGAACTTCTTCGACCTGTTCGGCCAGGACCTGGCCGCCGACCAGACGCAGCGCGGGCTGTACCTGGTGGTGGCGGCGGTGCTGGGCCTGCTGTACCTGCTGGCCTGGCAGCTCGTCCGCAGCCGCTTCGGCCGGCTGCTGGTGGCGATCAGGGACGGCGAGGACCGCGTCCGCTTCCTCGGCTACAACCCCGCGACCGTCAAGACCGTCACCTTCGCGGTGTCGGCGGGGATGGCCGGGCTGGCCGGGGCGCTCTTCGTGCCGGTCGTCGGCATCATCTCGCCCGCCCTGCTCGGCGTGGTGCCCTCGCTGGAGCTCGTCGTCGCCGTGGCGGTCGGCGGCAGGTTCTCGCTCGCGGGCGCCGTGCTCGGCGCGGTGCTGATGGGCTACGCCAAGACGGCGTTCAGCGAGCAGTTCGCCGACGGCTGGCTCTATCTGCAGGGGGCGCTGTTCATCCTGGTGATCAGCCTGGCGCCCAAGGGCGTGTTCGGCCTGGCCGCCGCCGCCAGGAACCTGCTGGCCGCGAGGATGCCACGCCGGACGCCGCCGGCGGCGCGACCGCCGGAACCGGCGGTCCCGGACGACGGCCGCGGCCCAGACGTGAGCGTCCCCCTGATCGAGGTACCGGAGTCGCGAGCATGAGCGGGGCACTGCTGGAGGTGCGCGACCTGTCGGTGGTCTTCGACGGGTTCCGCGCGCTGGACGGGGTCGACCTCACCGTCGAGCAGGGGGAGCTGCGCTTCCTCATCGGGCCGAACGGCGCGGGCAAGACCACGCTGATCGACGTCATCACCGGGCTGACCAAGCCCGCCGCGGGCACCGTGCGGTTCGAGGGCGGGGACCTGGTCGGCCGCAAGGAGCACGAGATCGTCCGGATGGGCGTGGGCCGCACCTTCCAGACCTCGGTCGTGTTCGAGGAGCTCACCGTGGTGGAGAACCTCGACCTGGCCGCGTCGTTCCGCAGGCCGCTGTGGTCGCTGGCCCGCCGCCGGCGCGGGGTGTCCGACGCGGTGGCGGCGGCCATGGAGACCACCGGCCTCGACCTGCTCGCCGGCAGGCCCGCCGGGGTGCTGTCCCACGGGCAGCGGCAGTGGCTGGAGATCGGCATGCTCATCGCCCAGCGGCCCCGGCTGCTGCTGCTGGACGAGCCGGTCGCCGGCATGTCCGCCGAGGAACGCCTGCGCACCGGCGAGCTGCTCACCGAGATCGCCAAGGATCACACGGTGATCGTGATCGAGCACGACATGGACTTCCTGCGGCGGTACGCGTCCCAGGTCACGGTGCTCCACGAGGGCAGGGTGCTCGTCGAGGGCTCGGTCGACCAGGTGCGGGCCGACCCTCGTGTACAGGAGGTCTATCTGGGCAGGGCCGAGGAGAGATCCAAGGGCGCGGCCACCGCCGGAGAGGTGAAGTGATGCTGTCGGTGCAGGGCTTGTCAGCGGGGTACGGCAGGGCGCGGGTGCTCTTCGACGTGTCCTTCGAGGTGGAGGCCGGCAGCCTGGTGTGCGTCATGGGACGCAACGGCGTGGGCAAGACCACGCTGCTCAACACCGTGATGGGCGTGCTGCCCGCGACGGCGGGGACGGTCACGTTCGAGGGCAGGGACGTCACCCGGCTGCGGCCGCACGAGCGGGTGCGCCTCGGCCTCGGCTACGTCCCGCAGGGACACGAGACGTTCCCGCAGCTCAGCGTGATGGGCAACCTGCTGGTGACGGTGGAGGCGTCCACGCACAAGGACCCCGCCTCGATCGACGAGGCGCTTGAGGTCTTTCCCCGGCTGAAGCCGCTGCTGAAGAGGCGCGCGGGCTTCCTGTCGGGCGGCCAGCAGCAGCAGCTCGCGATGGCGCGGGCGCTGGTGACCCGGCCCAAGCTGCTGATCCTGGACGAGCCGACCGAGGGCATCCAGCCGTCCATCATCCTGGAGATCGAGGAGGCGATCGAACGGCTGCACGACTCGGGGCTGGCGGTGCTGCTCGTCGAGCAGTACCTGGACCTCGCGCTGCGGCTCGCCGACCGCTTCCTCATCCTGGACGCCGGGCACGTCGTGCGCGCCGGCACCGCCGACGAGCTCCGCGAGGAAGAGGTGCACCGCCTGCTGGCCGTCTGACCGCGGTCACTCCCGCCTGCCGGTCCGCTCGATCGTCCGCGGCAGGTGGGAGTAGTGCAGGTCGAAGGCCGGGCGCTCGGAGCGTATCGGCGGGATGCTCGTGAAGTTGTGCCGCGGGGGTGGGCAGGATGTCGCCCATTCGAGCGAGTTGCCGAAGCCCCACGGGTCGTCGATGGTCACCCTGGGGGCGCGCCGCCAGGTGTACCAGATGTTGTACAGGAACGGCAGCGTCGAGGCGCCCAGGATGAACGCGCCGACCGACGAGATCAGGTTCGCGACCTCGAAGCCGTCGGTCGCCGCGTAGTCGGCGTACCGGCGCGGCATCCCCTGCGCGCCCAGCCAGTGCTGGACGAGGAAGGTGGTGTGGAACCCGACGAACAGCAGCCAGAAGTGCCACTTGCCCAGCTTGTCGTTGAGCATCGTGCCGGTGAGCTTGGGCCACCAGAAGTAGAAGCCGGAGAACATCGCGAACACCACGGTGCCGAAGACGACGTAGTGGAAGTGGGCGACCACGAAGTAGGAGTCGCTCACCTGGAAGTCCAGCGGCGGCGAGGCGAGGATGACGCCGGTCAGGCCGCCGAACAGGAACGTCACCAGGAAGCCGACGGCGAACATCATCGGCGTCGGGAACGTGAGGTGCCCGCGCCACATCGTCCCGACCCAGTTGAAGAACTTCACCCCGGTCGGCACGGCGATGAGGAAGCTCATGAACGAGAAGAACGGCAGCAGCACCTGGCCGGTGACGAACATGTGGTGCGCCCACACCGTCATCGACAGGCCCGCGATCGCGATGGTCGCCCCGACCAGGCCGATGTAGCCGAACACCGGCTTGCGGCTGAACACCGGCAGCACCTCGGTGATGATGCCGAAGAACGGCAGCGCGATGATGTACACCTCAGGGTGCCCGAAGAACCAGAACAGGTGCTGCCAGAGCATCGCCCCGCCCGTGTCGGGGTCGTAGATGTGCGTGCCGAGCCTGCGGTCGGCCTCCAGCGCCAGCAGCGCGGCGGCCAGCACCGGGAAGGCCAGCAGCGCGAGCAGGCTGGTCAGCAGGGTGTTCCACGTGAAGATCGGCATCCGGAACATGGTCATGCCGGGGGCGCGCATGCAGATGATCGTGGTGATGAAGTTGACCGCGCCGAGGATCGTCCCGAGCCCTGACATGGACAGCCCCATGATCCACAGGTCCTTGCCGATGTCCGGCGAGTACGTGGACCGGGACAGCGGCGTGTAGGCGGTCCAGCCGAAGTCCGCGGCGCCGCCGGAGGTGAAGAACCCTGACACCACGATGATGCCGCCGAACAGGAACAGCCAGAAGCTGAACATGTTGAGCCGCGGGAACGCCACGTCCGGCGCGCCGATCTGCAGCGGCATGATGGCGTTGGCGAAGCCCGCGAACAGGGGGGTGGCGAACAGCAGCAGCATGACGGCGCCGTGCATGGTGAACAGCTCGTTGTACTGCTTGTTGCCGACGAACTGCAGCCCCGGCCGGGCCAGCTCGGCGCGGACGACCATCGCCATGATGCCGGCGATCAGGAAGAACCCGAACGAGGCGATGAGGTACATGTTGCCGATCACCTTGTGATCGGTGGAGGCGGCCCATCCCGTCAGGAGACGGCCCTTGCGGGCGAGCTTGCTCGACGGGACAGTGGCCTCCCGCGTGTAGATCACCAGCCCGCCTCCCGCCACGTCCCTGCGTTCGTCCTACAAGTCGGTCCGTAGTCCGATTACAGCGCTCAAAAGGGACCTAGTGCCGAAAATGCGGGCAAAAAGCACGGCGGTGACGGCCAGGGTTTCTTTACCGCACCGGCGACGACCCGCGTCCTCACCCGTGTGCGCGCGTCGTCCACAGCCGGCCGGGGTGACGGGCGGCGGGCGGCGCGGTGCCCGTAAGCTCCCTGCTGAAGACAGGAGGAAACCAATGCAGGATGGCGAGATCCTCGCGAAGATCAAGGGCCTCATCGCCGAGGAGCACGATCTGCGCGCGCGGGTGAGCACCGGAGAGGTGTCCGCGGACGAGGAGCACGGCCGGGTCCGCGAGCTGGAGGAGGCCCTCGACCAGTGCTGGGACCTGCTGCGCCAGCGTAAGGCGCGCAGAGAGTTCGGCGAGGACCCCGACTTCTCCAGTCCGCGCCCGGTCGACGAGGTCGAGAACTACCAGCAGTAGATCGCGTCGGGTCCCCGGCCCGGGGGCGAGATCCGGGCCGGGGCCGCAAGCACGTCGCCACGTACCACCACGTACCGCCGCGTTCCCCCTCCCGCACCCCTGCCGGGGCCTTCGCGTTACGAGATGGCGTCGGCGTCTGCTACGGTCGTGGGTATGCTGCGCGGGCTGCTTCTTAGCTGCCGCGGCGAGGGCCTGTAAGAGGCCGGCTCCCTCGCCGCGGAGCGAGCCATGCGCGTCGGCCGCTTTGCAGGGTTAATCCCGGTGGCGACCACTCTCTGATGCATCAGACCAGCTCAGGCGTTCTGTCCTGACGTGCGCCGCCCCCGGTTCCGACACGAGCAGGAGCACGCCATGTATCCCGAGCAGCAGCCCAGCGCCATGCCCTTCCAGCGCTACCAGTCGTTCGCCCCGGTGCGGCTGACCGACCGCACCTGGCCCGACAAGGTGATCGACCGGGCCCCCCGATGGTGCGCGGTCGACCTGCGCGACGGCAACCAGGCGCTGATCGACCCGATGGACTCCCACCGCAAGCTGCGCATGTTCGACCTGCTGGTACGCATGGGCTACAAGGAGATCGAGGTGGGGTTCCCCGCCGCCTCGCAGACCGAGTTCGACTTCATCCGGCAGATCATCGAAGAGGACCGCATCCCCGACGACGTGGTCATCCAGGTGCTGACGCAGGCGCGGCCCGAGCTGATCGAGCGCACCTTCGAGTCGCTGCGCGGCGCCAAGCAGGCCATCGTCCACCTGTACAACTCCACCTCGACCCTCCAGCGCCGCGTCGTGTTCGGCCTGGACAAAGAGGGCATCACGGCCATCGCCGTCGAGGGTGCCAAGCTGTGCAAGAAGCTCGCCGACACGATGGGCGACACCGAGATCTACTTCCAGTACTCGCCTGAGTCCTTCACCGGCACCGAGCTGGAGTACGCCGTCGAGGTGTGCGACGCCGTCAACGACGTCTGGCAGCCCACCCCCGACCGCAAGGTCATCATCAACCTGCCGGCCACCGTCGAGATGGCCACGCCGAACGTCTACGCCGACCAGATCGAGTGGATGCACCGAAACCTGGCCTACCGCGACTCCATCGTGTTGTCCCTGCACCCGCACAACGACCGCGGCACGGCCGTCGCCGCCGCCGAGCTGGGCTTCCAGGCCGGCGCCGACCGCATCGAGGGCTGCCTGTTCGGCAACGGCGAGCGCACCGGCAACGTCTGCCTGGTCACCCTGGGCCTGAACCTCTTCTCGCAGGGCATCGACCCGCAGGTCGACTTCGGCGACATCGACGAGATCCGCCGCGTCGTGGAGTACTGCAACCAGCTCCCGGTCCACCCCCGCCACCCCTACGGCGGCGAGCTGGTGTACACCGCCTTCTCCGGCTCCCACCAGGACGCCATCAAGAAGGGGCTGGAGGCGCTCGAGCGCGACGCCGCGGCCGACGGCGTGCCGGTCGACGACTTCGCCTGGGCCGTCCCGTACCTGCCGATCGATCCCAAGGACGTCGGGCGCACCTACGAGGCCGTCATCCGGGTCAACAGCCAGTCCGGCAAGGGCGGCGTGGCCTACATCATGAAGGCCGAGCACGGCTTCGACCTGCCGCGCCGGCTGCAGATCGAGTTCTCCGGCGTCATCCAGACCCACACCGACACCGCGGGCGGCGAGGTCACCCCGGCGCAGATGTGGGAGGTCTTCAGCGACGAGTTCCTCCCGAGCACGGTCAAGCCGTGGGGGCACTTCGGCCTGCTGGCGCACCGCAACGTCTCCCAGGTCGACGAGAAGGACGCCATCAGCGCCGACATCCGCATCGGCGGCGAGATCCGCGAGGTCGAGGGCGTGGGCAACGGTCCCATCTCCGCCTTCGTCGACGCCCTCGGCCGCGTCGGGGTCGACGTGCGCGTCCTCGACTACACCGAGCACGCGATGAGCGCGGGCTCCGACGCCCGGGCCGCCGCCTACGTCGAGTGCCAGGTGGGCGAGCGCGTCCTGTGGGGCGTCGGCGTCGACGGCAACACCGTCACCGCCTCCCTCAAGGCCATCCTCTCCGCCGTCAACCGCGCCCTGCGCTGACCGATCGCCGGGCCTCTCCGCCGTCAGCCGGGGTCCTGCGCCGGCCGATCGCCGGGCCTCTCCGCCGTCAGCCGGGGTCCTGCGCCGGCCGGTCGCCCGATCTGAGGCAGGGTCGCGGCGACCGTCAGCCCGCCGCCCGGGTTCGGATGGGCCGTCACGGTCATCGCGTGGGCTGCGGCGATCGAAGCGACGATGGAAAGGCCCAGGCCGGAGCCGCCGGCGCTCACCGTGCGGTCCGGAGCCATCCGGCGGAAGGGTTCGAACAGCTCGGGGATGCGTTCCGCGGGAACCTCGGGGCCGGTGTTGGTGACGACCAGCCCGGCCTCCGGGGTCACCCGCACCTCCACGCTTCCGCCGGGCACATTGTGCCGGACCCCGTTGTCCACCAGGTTGGTCACCAGCTGGGTGAGCAGTACGGGGTCTCCGATCACGGTGGTGGGCCGGGCTCGCAGCGCGACCCCGGGGAAGCCGGCGACGACGTCCGCGACGACCCGGTCGAACCGCACGGCCACGACGTCGTCGAGGCCGTGGTCGCTGCGTGCCAGCAGCAGCAGCCCGTCGATCAGGCGCTCGGTCCGCCGGTTGGCCTCCAGCAGTTCGGTCCGGAAGCGCTCGATCCGGTCGGGGGTCGGGTCGGCCAGCCCGATCTCGATGGCCGCCCGCTGGATGGCCAGCGGCGTCCGCAGCTCGTGCGAGGCGTTCGCGACGAACCTGCTCTGGGCGGCCACCGCGCGTTCGAGGCGGTCGAGCATGGCGTCGAAGGTGTCGGCCAGCTCTCTCAACTCGTCCTTCGGCCCCTTGAGCGCGATCCGTTCGTCCAGGTTCGTCAGCGACAACCGCCGCGCGGTCGCCGTGATCCGCCCCAGCGGGCGCAGTGTGCGCCCGGCCAGCCACCACCCGGCCCAGATCGAGACAACGATCAGCACGATGCCCGCGACCAGTGTGATGATCGAGACACCGGGGCCGATGTCCGCCGCGTACCGCACGACCGGCGGCGTGCCGTCGCGGCTGTAACGGACGGAGCTCGACTGGGTCTTCGACTGGTACGTGACGCCGAAGGCGAAGAAGACGTTGACGGCCGCCAGTATGGCCATGGACGTGGCGATGAGCAGGACGCTGTAGAACGCGGCGAGCCGGACCCTGAGCGTCATGGCAGGCGGTATCCGCTGCCGGCGACCGTCTCGATGACCGGAGGGTCGCCGAGCTTGCCGCGCAGTTTGCTCATGGTGACCCGGACGACCCCGCTGAACGGGTCGGTGTGCTCGTCCCAGGCCCGTTCCAGCATCTCCTCCGCGCTCACGATCGCGCCGTCCGCCCGCATGAGGACCTCCAGCATGGCGAACTCCTTGCGGGACAGCGCCAGATGGCGACCGGCCCGGAACACCTGCATGCGCGGTGCGTCCATGACGATGTCCCCACGGGTCAGCAGCGGCGGGACGGGGGCCATGCTGCGGCGTCCGAGGGCCTGGACCCGGGCCACGAGTTCCGCGTAGTCGAACGGCTTGGGCAGGTAGTCGTCGGCGCCGAGGCCGAGGCCGGTGACCCGGTCGTGCACCGACGCCGCCGCGGTCAGCATCAGGATCCTCGTACGGGCGCCCGCCTGCGCGAGGTCACGGCAGATGGCGTCGCCGGGCGTCCCCGGCAGGTCGCGGTCGAGCACGAGCACGTCGTAGTCGTTGACGCTGAGCCGTTCGGCCGCCGCCGTGCCGTCATAGGCGACGTCGACCGCCATCGCGTACCTGCGCAGCCCCTCGGCGACCAGGTCCGCGAGGGCCTTCTCGTCCTCGGCCACGAGCACTCGCATGCCCAAGTCATATCCCGTCCCGGGTTACCCCGGCGTTAACGGTCACGGAGACGACCGCGAAACGTCCGGTCCGCGATCGTCTGCCGCATGAGAGAACTCGTCCTGTGCCTGGTGTTCCTGGTCGCCGGATGCGGCGCCATCCCCGGCCTCGGCGCCGACGGCGGGCGGCACGACCAGCTGGTCAAGTATGCCCAGTGCCTTCGCGGGCAGGGAATCAACGCGACCGGCCCACCTCCCGGCGACGACGGCTTCAACCCTTTCAGCTAGGGCAGTTCGCCGAGAGCGCGGGCGAGGACGGTGGCGGTGTCCGCGACCACCTTGCTGTCATAGGGAGCCGCGGCGGCCCTGGCGTTGGTGTAGATCGCCATGATCAGCGGCGCGGCCGATGGCGAGGTGCGGATGACGGCGATGTCGTTGGCGCCCCCATAGGTACTGGTGCTGCCCGTCTTGTCGCCGATGATCCAGGTCTTGGGCAGACCCGCGCGGATGCGCTCGCCGCCGGTCGTGTTCGCGAGAAGCCAGGCGTTCAGCCGCGACTCGTCCCGGTCGTCGAGGGCGGAGCCCGCCGCCACCTTCCGCAGATCACGGGCGATGGCCGCCGGAGTGGTCGTGTCCCGCCTCTCCTTGGGACTCCACACGTTCAGCTCGGTCTCCCAGCGGTCCAGCCGGGAGATCGGGTCCTTCAACGTGCGGAAGTACCGCGTCAGGCCCTTCGGCCCGCCGATCTGCTTGAGGATCATGTTCCCCGCGGTGTTGTCGCTATAGATGATCGCCGCCCGGCACAGCTCGGAGACGGTCATCCCATCGTCCACGTGCTTTTCCGTCTCCGGCGAGTTGTCCTTCAGCTCCTCCTTCGTCCAGCGCACGACCCGGCTCATCAGGCCAGGGCTCGACGTGCGCGCCTTCTTCAGCACGGCGGCGCAGGCCATCGCCTTGAAGGTGGACAGCAGCGGGAAGCGTTCGCCGGACCGGTAGCCGAACGCCTTTCCGGTCGCGGTGTCGAGCACGTACGCGCCGATGCGCACGCCGGACGCCTTCTCCAGCTCGCGTAGTTGCCGCCGCGCCGCGGCCGGCGACACCCCGCCGGCCGCGTGGGGGCGGGACGACGGCGTCAGCGCCACCGTCGCCGCGACCGGGGGCGCCCCGCCCGTCGCGTACGGCGCGGCCCATGCCGTGCCGGTCCCATACCCGCTGACGCCCGCCATGACGGAGACCGTCAGAATCCCTGTGCTCGCCGCCGCTCCGAACCGGCGCACCCCGAACATTCGCATTCTCATCCTCACTCGTTGATCGGACTGGACCGCGAGCCAATCAGACCTGTTCGACTTATGTCCAATATCGAGATGAATGCCGGATTCATCCACCGATGGATATCGGACCAGTTCACGACACATGCCGCTCGACCGCGTCCGTCGCGCTCCTCGGGTGGTTCGTGCCGCTCGAACGGCTAGTGGGAGGAGTCGGCGTTAATGCCGCGGATCAAGCATTTACCCACGTGTCGGCGTGGGGGTCAGTGGGACGGGGGACTCTCCCGTTCACACGCGGATGCCTGCGGTGCAACCTGAGAACCGGGCAAAACGGAGATATCGTGGAAGATCATCACTCGCCGGCGGTGAGCCGCCGTGACCTCCTGGGGCTGTCCACCGTCGCCCTGGCCGGCGCGGTGCCCCTGGCCGTATTCCCCGGGTTCGACATCCCGGCTCTCGCGGCGTCCCCCGCGCAGGTCCACGGGCATGGGCACAAGCCGGGGGTGACGCCTCCTGAGGACCTCATGCGGGAGCACGGAGTGCTGAAGAGCATCCTGCTGGTGTACCGGGAGGGGATCCGGCGGATCCAGCGCGGCGAGCAGGTGCCCGCCCACCCGCTGCACGCCGCGGCCCGCGTCATCCGCGACTTCATCGAACGCCACCATGAGCACCTGGAGGAGAGGTACGTCTTCCCGCGCCTGCGCGAGACCGGCAGACTCCGCCACACGGTGGCGGTCCTGTGCACGCAGCACAGGCGGGGACGCGAGCTGACCGACCGCATCCTGGACGCCACCCGCCATTCCAGGGCCTCGGCCCACCGGCGCCACGCCTTGGTCTCCGACATGGCCGCCTTCATCCGCATGTACGAGCCCCACGAGGCCCGGGAGGACACGGTGGTGTTTCCCGCGTTCCGCAAGTTGACCTCCGCCAGGGAGTTCGCCCGCCTGGGCGAGGTTTTCGAGGCCGAGGAGCACCGCCGTTTCGGGCACCGCGGCTTCAACGCCGTGGTCCACCGGGTCACCGACATAGAGAAGGACCTGCGCATCCACGACCTGTCCCGGTTCACCCCGCCGAAGTCATCCCACCACCACAAACACGGCCGAAGCTCGGCCCGCTGACCTCCGGCACCCTCCCTCCGCCCAAAGACACTCGGCGCCCGCGGACCAGACCGGCCGCGGGCCGCCGGGGGCCTCTCCCCCCGGCGGCAGCTTCTCTGGGCTCCCGTTGCCGGCCTGCTGTTGCCGGGCCTGCCGGCGCCGCGCCTCCCGTTGCCGGGCCACGGCGCGCCGCTGTCTCAGGCGTTCGACGCGGTCTGCGCGTAGCCGTCCAGGATGCCGGGCCATCCTCCGGGGGAACCGAACACCTTCGACATCTGCTCGGCCTCCGCGCCGTGCCGTTCGATGTGCCGGTGTTCGAGCTCGACCCGGGTGTGCCCGGCATCCTCGGTGAACCGCACCTCGACCTCGCTGGCGTGGTCGCGGTCCGGGTCGTACTGCCACTGGCCGTTGATCTGCCAGGTGACGACCAGCCGGTGCGGCGGCTCGAAGACCAGGACGCGACCCCAGTCGCACTCGCTCCCGTCGACGTCGCGCTCGTACCAGCGGCCGCCCGCGCGCGGCTCCAGCACGGCCTCCGCCATCTCCGTGGCGCCGATCTTGTGGCCGCGGGGCCACCAGGTGTCGAAGTGCTCGGTGAACAGGCCGAAGGCCCGCTCGATGGAAAGTGCCACGGTCACCGTGTGCCGTATCGGACCAAGAACGTCGTGCATGACTGACTACTCCGTTGTTCCATGACCGTCTCGCGACTGGTCGTCCTGCGCGGCCAACTGCTCCGCCGCCGCCTGGAAGCTCCGCAAGGCTTGGCCCCACATCCGGTCCAGGTAAGCGTGGATGGCCTCGACGCCTCGCCGGTCGATGCGGTAGATGCGCCGCGTCCCCTCTGCCTGGTCGGTGACGAGGCCCGCTTCTTTCAGCACTCGCAGATGCTGCGACACCGCCGGCCTGCTGACCGGCAGCTCGTTGGCGAGCTGGCCCACGGCTTTGGGGCCGAGCGCGAGGCACTCGAAGATGGCCCGCCGCGTCGGATCGGCCAATGCCGCGAGCGCGTCCACTCCGTAAGCTCCCACGAACCGTTAGTCTGCACTTACCAATTAATCCTGTCAAGACGCCCAAAAGACCACAACCTGAGCCCTTCGCCTCCGTCCGACCTCAACCTGACGGCAACCGACGCGTCAGATCCACGGCGACGACCGCGTCAGCGAAAGAGCGACGATCGTGTCAGCTGCATACCGTCCAGCGTGTCAGCGAGGCGGCGTCCAGCGTGTCAGCTCTGTCACGGCCGGGGGCTGCTCGGGTGGCCGGTGCTCGGGTGGCCGAAGAGCCGGGTCAGCCGGTCGGCGTCCAGGTAGGTGGTGATGCCGCTGATCAGGCCCTCGGACACGTCGAGGAGGACCAGCGCGAAGGGGACGTGCACACCGTCGGGTCCGGGTCTCGTCTGCCAGAACGCCGGCGAGCCGTTCGCCGCGACCGGAATGAGGCGCGCCCCGGCGCAGGACGCGGCCGGATCGAGCAGCGCCTGCCTGATCTGGTCGCGGCCGCGAAGCCACCAGGCGAAGGGAGGCATCGACATCGTCGCGTCCTCGCGCAGCAGGGCGACGAGCGCGGCGATGTCATGACGCTCGAACGCGGTGCAATAGCGGCTGAGCAACTCACGCTGGACAGGATCGGACGGCCGGAAGGGCTCGCCGGACGTGACGTCGACCGCCTTGAGCGTCGACCTTGCCCGCTGCAACGCGCTGGTGACCGACGCGGCGGTGGTCTCCAGCAGGGTCGCGACCTCCTCGGTCCGCCAGCGCAGCACCTCGCGCAGGATCAGCACCACTCTCTGCCGCGGCGGCAGGTGCTGCAGCGCGGCGACGAACGCCAGGCGGACCGTCTCACGCCGCACGGCCACCTCCTGCGGATCGCCGTCCAGCGGCAGCACGAGAGAGTCGGGAACGGGGTGGACGAAGAGCCGCTCGGACACCGGCTCGCCGATGCTCGGGCCGGGCGTCCCGGCCGGGCTGAGATCCATGGCCAGTGCCCGGCGCTGCGGGCTGCGCAGCATGTCGAGGCAGATGTTGGTGGCGATGCTGTAGAGCCAGGTGCGCAGCGAGCCCCGCCGCTCGTCATAGCGGTCGAACGACCGCCAGGCACGCAGCAGCGTCTCCTGCACGGCGTCCTCGGCCTCGAAGCCGGAGCCGAGCAACCGGTAGCAGTATCCGGTCAGTTCGGTGCGGAACGGTTCCAGCCGGGCCCCTACGCCGGTCAGCGTCTCCACCATCCCCCGACCATATGCGCCGTCACCGACATCACCGACGCATCACGGGGCCGGCCGATGAGTTTCCGGCGCCGCCCTCGTATCCCACAGGGATGGACCACGAACGCGCGCACAGAGCAGTGCGCGCGAAGCATGAACGGGAGATCGGCGATGACCGAAGAGCAGCTCAGGGACGCGGTGGCGGCGGAACGGCGCGAGCAGGCCGACCTGCTGGCCGCTCTGCGACCGGAACAGTGGGACGCGCCCACGTTGTGCGACGGCTGGAGGGTACGCGAGGTCGTCGCCCACACGACGATGCCCTTCCGCACCTCGCTCGGCAGGACGATGGTGGAGTTGCTGAAGGCGCGCGGGAACATCAACCGCATGGCCGACCGGTGCGCGCGCCGCGACGCCGCCAGGCTGCCGGCCGAGACGCTGCTCGCCACCTTGCGGGACAACGCCGCGAATCCGTGGACCCCGCCCGGCGGAGGCGTCCAGGGCGCGCTGGCGCACGACGTCATCCACGGTCTCGACATCACGGTGGGCCTGGGACTGGACCGCCGGGTCCCGCCCGGGAGAGTCGCCATGGTGCTGGCCGGGATGCGGCCGAAGAACATCGCGTTCTTCGGTACCGACCTCACAGGCGTCGCGCTCCAGGCGACCGACCTCGACTGGAGCCACGGCACGGGACAGCCGGTCCGGGGCCTGGCCCAAGACCTGCTCCTCGCGATCTGCGGCCGCCGCCTCCCACCAGGCCGACTCACCGGCGAGACGGCAACCCGGTTCTCCCAGTAGCTCCCCGCGACCTGGCGGCAGGCGGGAACGCCCGGCATGTCGGTAAGGCCGGCATGCCGGGAAGGGGACGGGCGGTCATGAGGTGCTGGGGATCACGGTCAGGACTCTTCTGCCGACCAGCTCGCCGTCGTGGGTGATGATCACCAGGTTGCCGCGGATCTCGTAGGCGTAGGAGCCGTTCTCGGCGAAGTAGCCGGTCGGGGTCTCCACGGCGGGCACGTTCATGCTGGAGCCGGGACGGTCGGTGAACTCCCCGAAGTAATAGACGGCGCCGTCCTCGGTCCGGCACAGGATGATCCTGATGTTCCCCGACACGTACGCGACGACCAGATCCGCCTCCCCGCCGGGTAGTGCCCGGGCGACCCGGCCGGGGCAGGCGGAACCGGCGCGCCGCGGGCCGGCGCCCGTCTCGTCCGCGTCCGCGGCGGCGGCCACCCCTGAGGAACCGCTCGGGGCGGCCCGCGGGGTCAGGGCGGCCAGCATGTCGCTGACCAGCGCGAGCGCGAGGATTCCCGCCACGAGGATCATCGCGGCTATGAGCAGACCCTTCGCCGCAGATCTGTAAGGCGCGTCCGAGATGGGCGCAGGGCCGAGGACCGGGGGCCTCACATGCCCGTTCGGCGGCGGAGCAGCGTACACCATGGGCGTCGCCGGCCGGGTCGACGGCGGGACGTACCCGCCCGTCCCGCCCGGCGCCGCGTGGGGTGGGAAGAAGAGGGCGCCGTCTTGCGGCCGCCGCCCCACGGCTCCCGGCGCCCCCGATGGAGATGGAGGCGGATAAGGCGATGGCGGAATGGACGATGGGGGATATGGCGGTGGCGGAATGGACGACGGGGGATAAGGCGGTGGCGGGGCGGCCTGCGGCTCGGGCCGCCGCTCGTCGCACGCGACGCAAACGCCGCATCCTCCGTCGTTGAAGGTGTCGCACGCCGTGCACCGCCAGGTGGCGTTCGTCATCACAGGCTGTTCACGATGGTGTTGATGATCTCATCCATCTCGACGTCCTCCAGGCCCTGGCCGGCCTTGGACGGGAACTGCAGGGTGTAGTTCCACTCCTCCGTGATGGTCGTCCACGGCTCGGCGTCCGGTGCGAAGAGCACCAGCCTCTTGGCGGAGTTCTCCATCACGGCCGACGGACTGCTCGCGTACCCCCACTGCTCGAACAGCCCGTCCAGGTCGCGGGGGATGTGACGGGGATACGTGGCCGCGGCCAAGGCCTCGGGCATGCCGAGCGGGTGCGCTGGAGCGTCGGTGAACATCACGATGACATGCCGGCGCCGGTCCAATCCCTTCTCCCAAGGCGAGTCGATGGCCAAAGCCAGCGCCTCGAGCCCCGACTCGGGGAAGTCCCCGCCGCCCGAGGGCCGAAGGCCGCGCACGAAGTCCTCGAACGCCGGGGTCTGGTCGGGGAGGACGAAGAACGCGCTCTCCTCGAGCGCGTCGTCCGCGCGGTCCCCGAAGTCGCGGAACGCGATGACCTTCAGCCGCAGCCGGCTGATCGCCTTGCCCTTCCGGCCCATCACGGTCTCCAGCCGCTGGTGGAACGACAGCGCGTTGTTCTTGACGGTGTCCAGCACCGGTCGCATGCTTTCGGTCACGTCGATGCAGAGCACGATGTCCACGGCGTATCGCAGGTTCGCCGGGTGATGTCCGATAGAAGTCATGACGTTTCCCTTCTCAGATGGGGGCGAGGCCGGCGAACCGGCGCGCGTCCGCCGGCCGCCGGTGGGCGTGCGGGCGCCGATCAGCTCTTGCCGAGGTTGACGCGCAGGCGCGAGGCGCCCGTGCCGGCACGGGACGGCGGGGTGACACCGTCGGCGTGGGGAAGAGGTTGACGGTCTCTCCCATGCTGGTCGGGCCGCATGTGAGAGGGCGGCTCCTCGCCCGGCGCCGCGTGCGGCGTCGCACGAGGGCCAGGGCCGCCGAGAAGCCCGCAGGCGGCGGGGTCGCGCAATGCCTCCACGAACGCGGAGACCGGCGGACGGGTCAGCGGATCGGCGCCGGTCATCGACCGCACCAGCTCCCGCGTCGCCGGTGTCAGCCGGTCGTCCACGCGCAGGCCGGCGCCCGCGTTCACCGCGTCGGCCGGCGAGCCGAACACGGGATCGTGTGCGGGCAGCGCGCCCGTCACGTAGTAGTGCGTCATCAGCCCCAGGGCGAAGATGTCCACGGCGGTGCGAAGCCGCTCCGCCGTGACGGTCTCGTCGCCCTGGACGTACCGCCGCCACTCGGGCGCTCCGTACAGCGAGTCGCCGGTTATGGTCTCGCGGGCCGGGGGATCTCCCGCGACGTAGGAGTCGTCGAAGTCGATGAGCTTGGCGGTGTGGAAGCTGCCCGCGGTCCTCTTCTGGATCAGCACGTTGGCGGGTTTGAGGTCACCGTGCACGACGCCGATGTCGTGCAGGAGGCCGATGCTCAGCGCCAGCGTCCGCAGCAAGATCGACTTCTCCCGTGCCGGGAGCGACCACGGCTCCGCGAGATCGCACGCGTCGATGCGCTCTGTCACCTTGTAGTAGGTGGAGCCCTGGTGGAAGAAGTCGACCGCCAGGACGAGGTTGCCCGCACCGACCGCGTCCGGGCGCAGGCGCCCCATGATGGCGCGATGCCGCCTCTCGAACTCCTCGCATTCTCGAAGCCGCGCCGCTGTGCTCGCCGTCCCCGCGGTGGAGCCCTGTCGCGGGCGCTTCGGTTCGAGAAAGCGCTTCACGAAGTACCGCCGGCCGTCGCGCTCCGCGAAGGCCCACACGCATTTCCCGCCGCCGTCGTTGGTCGGCGGGCTGACGATGCGGTAACCGTTGATGACGCCCCCCAGCTTCATGGTCACCCCTCGGAGCGCGGTGGCATGAGACGCTCGTAGCCGGGCCGGTAGAGATCCCAGCGGCTCCGCCGCCACCCTCGGATCCGCGCTTCGCCGCCGCGCGCGACGTCGTCGGGCATCGTGTAGCGGGCCTCCACCTCCCGCCATCGAGCCGTGTAGGCGTCCTTGAGCTCCGCGAACCCTGAGTAGCCGAAGGCGGCCAGGCACAAGGACGCGTCGTCGGCCGAGTACGCCGCCCCCCACCCCGCCAGTGACCGCGCCCACTCCTGCTCATCGGACGCCGTCGACAAGGCCTCCAGGAGCAGCGACTCGAAGCCCGCAGGTGTGTCGACGTAGCCGAAGAAGCCGTCCGTGGCGCAGATCAGGACGCATGGTGTGTCCAGCAGCACGTTCTGGGAGTCGATGGTGAACGGACGGTCCACGCAGATCAGGTTCGTCAGAGGGGGATCCATGAGCAGCTGATCCAACGCGTCGGTCTCGACGGTGTGATCCCTTGTGAGCGCCTGCAGGCCCGACCGCTCCGTCAGCACGTAGCCCCGGGAGTCCCCGGCCCACAGGGCTTCGCAGTCGACCAGCGCGCCGTGCAGCCGGTAGCGGAGCGCCGCCATCGTGGTGGGAAGGGTCCTGCGCATGGTCCCGACCAGCTTGTTGCCGCGGGTGCCCGGCCGTACGGCGTCCAGTGACCGCGCCAGGTGGCCGCGCAGTGGTCCCGCGCCGAACCCGGCGCCTTCGCGCAGGCGCTCCAGGTACCAGGATTCGACCCCCTTGCGCGCCATGCGGGCGGCGACGAAGGCCCCGGTGCGCGGTGTCCCGTCGCGGGTCACGTGGTCCCGCGCCGCTCCCGCGCCGCCGGCCCCGTCGAACACGCCGATGATGCCCTCGGCGGTCGGCGCATGATGCACGAAAAGAGGTTCGGCGTCCTCCCCGGCGCCGACGCTCCGCTCCACCCACACACCGACGGCCAGCATCTCCGGCGCGCGGTGATGCCAGACGGCCGTCCCTTCCTTGGGCAGGCCTCTCGGCACCTCCCGGAGCGGCGTCTCCTCCTCCACCGGCTCACGGTCGTTCACGCCGCGCTCCCTCCGTGCCTCGTCGTGCCGGACGGCACAGGGCTGAAGGGCCGCTTCATCTCGGCCGGCCACCGGATCCTCCATCGTGTTCCTCCGTTGCATAGATGTGGGTGCCGCGGAGCCGGTCGGTATGCCGCGCGGGTTCGCCGGCAGGTCGCCGATCGCCGTCCGCGTCGTCGGCGGGCCGGTACTGCGACGGTCTGGACGCCTCCGCGTCGTCGGCGGGCCGGTACTGCGACGGTCCGGACGCCTCCTCCTCGCGCCGGGTCGTGCCGATCTCGCCGGTCAGCGAGCCCCGCAGGCGCCTGGAGCGGGTGCCTCCGAAGGGCGCGGCGGAGCCGCCCATGATCCGGTCCAGCAGTGCGCGCTCCGCGTGGAGCAGGTCGAAGGGCTCCCGATCGGTGCCGGATTTGCTCAGCACGTGCTCCAGGGCACGAAGCAGCTCTCCGCGCTCGGCCGCCTCCGCCGTCGTGACGAAGTCCAGCACGGCCCTCGGCCCCTCGACCCTGAGCAGCTCGGCGAGCGTCCCTTCCACGCCGTCGCGGCGCATCCAGGCCAGCTCGTGGTTCCTGCGCAGGTCGGCGAGCCGGGCCGAACGTTCGATGGCCCGGTACGCGCGGCCGGTGGTGGCGATCTCGTCCGGGTCGACCTGGAGTTCGACGTAGACGTTGCGCAGGCGGATCGCGGCGTCGCCGGTGAACCCGTGCAGCTCGCGGTTCAGCGCCTCCTCCGCCTCGTGGAACTGCGCGATGTCGTACCGGCGGGACACCTGGCGCAGCCGCCACTTGACGTGGTCGTAGATCGCGCCGCTGATGTCGCGGATGCCGCGCCGCACGATCTCCGCCGCGTCCCCCACCAGGCAGGTGAGCCGGACGAGCCCCTGGAAGGCGAAGTTCGCGTCCCTGCTCAGCAGGTCCACGTAGAGGACGACCTGGTGCTCGGCGATGTCGACGAGGAACATGCGCTGGTAGGCGCCGTACCAGGCCTCGGAGATCTGCTCTCCGTGGTGGACGGTCAGCGGCTCGCCGACGTGCGGAACGAGCACCAGCGCGGTGCCCGGTTTCGGCGGGCGCAGCGGGTTGATGAGCCGGATCCATGGCAGATCGTGGCTCTCGATGATGGGGTCGTAGGTGAACTGTGACATGTCGTCTCCCTTCTGTAGGTCACGCGTGTGGGGTGACCTTGTTCATCGACGGTCATCGAAGGCGGCGCAGCAGTTCGGCGTGAAGCTCCGCCGCGGCTCGCGAAGGGTTGGCCCGGTCGCCTCCCCATTCGCCCAGGTACCAGGCGAGACGCTCGCGGTGCCGGCCCCGCCGCGCCGCGATGTCGAACACGACCCGGCGCAGGTTCTCCCCGGCCGCCGTGTCGGCCGCGGCGTAGGCGTCGAGACTTTCGCGTAGCGCTTCGAGCGCGAGCGTCTGGACCGGTTTGCGGTCGAGGCCGCGCGCCCACAGCTCGCTGATCTGCTCGTGGTACTCGCCGGCGCAGGACAGGAGCACGGGAAGCGGACGGCGGCCCCGGGGATCGGCGTGATGCCGTCCCAGGCCGATCTCCCCGTCGTCCGGCGGAGGCTGGCGGAGCGCGAAGACGAAGATGGACAGGGCCTTGGTGACCAGGGGAGAGGTGTCCTGCGGCTCTGACCATTCGAGCAACGCGGTCAGGACCTCGCCGGTGTGGCCCTGTTCGATCAGCCGGAGCAGACTCCAGCCGACCGGCTGGAGGAACTTCCAGTCGTCGCGGTCGAGCAGCGTGCGCAGCGCCCTGGTCGACCGCCGCGGGTCCTGCGCGCCGAACCGGCTGCCGAACGCCGTGGCGGCCGCCAGCGACAGCCGCCGCTCGGAGGGCGAGTCCGACTCTTCGGTCCACGATTCGAGCAGGCGCCACACCCGTTCGGTCAGCGGCGGTGCGCTTCCCGCGACGCCGAGCGCGGTCGCCGCTCCGATCCGCATGGGGGCGGTCGAGCTGCCGCCCCACCGGCGCAGGTAACGGTGGACGGCGTGGTCGTAGTCGCCCCAGGCGATGACGCCCGCCGCCACCGCCGCCCGGGCTCGCACGTCGATGTCGGGATGGGTCACCAGCTCGCCGAGCCAGGTCAAGATCGTCGAGCGATGGCCGTCGAGGTAGGTCCACGCGTAGGCCAGCACCGCCTGTCGCATCAGCCGGTTGCGGAAACGGACCCGCGGCGGCTCGGCCTGCGCGGCCGGGCCGATGCCGCCGGTGGGCGCGTGGATCTCGATCCACCGGTGGTCGATTCCGAGGCGGTCACGGAAACGCAGGTCGGGCGGGTCTTCCAGCGTGGGCTTGAGCAAACGGTAGAGCGCGACCGCGGCGTCGGACACCGTCAGGTACGCCGCGTCCTCCAGCACCGCGGCCGCGAGCGCGAACACCCACGACTCGGGGTCGCCGTGGCGGCCGAACCACGCGTGGACCTGCCTGGTCGGATCACGCAGTTCCCTGACGGCGGCCTCGACGTCGCCATCGGCGCCGATGACGGACGCCAGATGCACGGCCACCTGCGGCTGGGGGACCTCGCGGAGCAGGTCCAGCGCCCCGGTGGCCGAGAGCGTCGCCCGCAGGATCGCCCTGTCCTGCGGGGACGAGTCGTCGTCCAGGACACGCCGCTCGATGAGGCGGACAAGGTCGATCTCGCCGAGCGAGGTGAGCACATGCCGGGAACGGCGCGCCGCGTCCTCCAGCGCCCCGCGAGGAGGCTCGGTGACCAGGACCATGTAGCTGCCCAGCTTCTTGAGCCGGGCCGCGGTCTCGGCCAGCCACCACTCGTCGATGGTCTCCACCGTCAGGCGCTGCGGCTCGGCGGAGGCGGCGGGGGCGTCATCGAGCAGGACGACGTAGCCCTTGCCGCGGTGGCGCGGCTCGTCCTCCAGCTCCTCGATGATGGACGAGTCGGTGACGAGGTAGCACCCGTGGTCCTCCCCGCCGTCGCCCCCGTTCGCGGACGTCTCCTCGGACGCCCTGCCCGCCGTCGCGCAGGACGTCGCGTCTCCGTTCTGCCGGAGCATTCTGGCCACGAGGTTGAACGCCGCGGCCTTGCGACCGCCCGGCACCATGGCGAGCACGAGCAGCCGCCGCTCCTGGAGCACGCGCAGTGCGTGGTCGAATCGGGACGGGTAGAGGTAGAACGCGGTGTTGTCGGCCAGATGCTCGCCGTCGATCAGCCGGAGCCTCCTGCCCGCGCCACCGGAGTTCCCGCGGGCCGCCATGTTGAGCCCGCCGGTGATGCTGACGGTGTCCTGGAACAGGGCCAGGGTTCCGATCCGCGTGCCGAGCGAGCCTGTCTGCAGCTGTTCGGCGACCCGGTCCGCGATCGCGGCCACCCGGGCGGACTCGGTGTGCTCTGTATCCTCGCCGCGGCTCATGGCCGCGATGGCGTCCTGCTCGCTGAGCGGTTCGTCCTGGTCGCCCTCCGGGCCGGGCCGGACGGGGGCCTCTTCGGGTGCCGGGGGGTCGCCGCCCTGCGGGACGTTGCGCCCGGCGTCGTCCGCGGCCGCCGAACCTGGGCGATTCGGCGCCGCGGGAGGTTCCTTGGGCGGGACGCCCTGCCGCTGGTTCATCAAGATCTCCCTGTTTCCGCCATGCCGAGGGAAGGGTGCGGAAAGGACGCGACGCCCCGCACCCTGTGTCGGCGAGGGTCAGTTGTAGATGTTCCAGCCGCCGCTGATCTTCACGGTGCCGTTGACGACCTGCGCGTGGTTGATCGACTCCGCGTTGATGGCCGTGCCCGCGGTGCGTCTCTCCTGCCTGCGCACCTGCTTGACGAGGTGTCCGATATCGCGCGCGAAGTCGCGGTCGCGTCCCATGTGGACGACGATGACGTCCCGCAGGGCGCGCACGGCCTCTGGAGCGGCCGGGGAGACACGGACGACGGCCAGCGCCGCCTCGCCTCGTGTGTCCCCTCTGAACTGGTTGAACACCCGGTCGATAAGTCTGTCGGCCGGCTCGCTCGCCGGATGGACCACGAACTCGTCCGGCGAACCGGCGAGGTTCTCGGCCACCAGCCGGGCGGCCCTCATCCCGATGTCCTTGCCGCCGCGGCGGGCGCCTGTGCCGCTGTCGTCCGCGGTGCCTCCGGCCCCCGTACCGCCATCGTGGCCGGTGTCGTCGTCGTACGTGCCGCGGGGGCTCGCCTCGGAGGAGGCGGACGCGGCCGGTGCGTCCTGCCCCGGCCCGTGCGCGGGGCCGGGGGCGTCGAGCGCCGAATCCTGCGCGAGGACCTGCTGGTGCAGCCGCCGCAGCTCGGGCCCGGGGTCGACGCCGATCTCGTCGGCCAGCCGGTCTCTGACGCGATGGAAGGTCGCGAGCGCGTCCTTCTGACGCCCAGCCTGGTAGTAGGCCCGCATGAGGAGGCACGCCAGTCCCTCGTCGGCCGGCCACTCGTCGGCCATGTCGATCAGTTCCGGCAGCACGCGCTGGTGGTGGCCGAGCCGCAGCTCGGCTTCGACGCAGATGGTGAGCACGGTTCGGTACTCGGTCCGCAGCCGCACCCGGTAGCCATCGGCCCAGCGCCCCGTCAGGCCGGCCAGCGGCTGTCCGGCCGGCCGGCCGAAGGAGCCGCCCCATTGCCGCAGCGCCTCGCGCGACAGACGTACGGCCTCCGCGTCGTCATGGCCGGCCATCTGCCGGGCCGCGTGGAAGCGGTCGTGGAACCGGTGCAGGTCGACTTGTTCGCGGTCCACGGACATCCGGTAGCCCGCGCTCTCCTTGGGCGGGAGAACGTCGCCCGCCGCCCCCGCGTTCAGCAGGTTTCTGCGCAGGGCGCCCGCATAGGACTGGAGCAGATCCTGGACCGTCGCGGGAGGCTTCTCGTCCCAGAGCTTGGCGATCAATTCGTCATCGGAGATCGGGTGGCCTTCCGCCACCAGCAGCGCCGCCAGGATGTGGCGGCATTTGCGGTCACCGAGGTCGACGCGAACCTCTCCGGCGTAGGCGTCGACGCCGCTCAATAATCGGAACTCCATTGCTCACCTCTCAAGGGGAAGGTTGACGGTGGTACGTGGTCGAGGCGGCGGAGGGGTGCGTGCGGCGCTGCCGGCGTGTCTCCCCGCCGGCCTCCCCGTTCACCTCCCTGCGCGCCTCCCTGTCCGTGACCAGGCAAAGCTCCCTGCGGGGGATCGCACTCTTCTTCTGCGGGCGGCGAGATGGCCTCCCAGAACAGAAGGAGAAGGATCCATGGCGAACGGCGTGCACCAGAAGGCCGCGTGGTTCAAGGCGACCTTCAGCGACAACGGCGGCGGCTGCGTCGAGGTCGCGATGTTCGAGGGCGGGGTCGCGGTCCGGGACTCCAAGAACTCCCACAGCCCGGTGCTGTTCTTCACCGACCAGGAGTGGGAGGCCTTCCTCGCCGGTGCTCGAGCGGGTGAGTTCGACCTGAACTGACGCGGGATTCGCGTGCGGGGAGCACCGGCGCCGGCTCGGCCGGCCGGTGCTCCCCGCCACGGCCGGTGGAGCGGGTGGCCCATCGGGCGGGTGGCCGTCATCGCGCGGCGCCGCGGATCTCGGCGGCGAGGGCGCCGATGAACTCCCGCGCCTCGTCGTGGAAGACCGCCATCTCGCTCAGCAGCGTCCACTGCCGGCGGTAGATGGCGACGTCATCGGGGTCCTTGGCGGTCAGGCGCATGTGCGTCGTCTCCACCTCGACGAAGGTGTCGGCTCCGTCGTCGTCGCTTTCGTAGATGGTGAAGCCGTGCGAGGGGCACACCAGCGCCTGGCGGTCCAGCGGGATCAAGCCCATGGAGATGTTGTCCAGCGTGCTCAGCGACGAGACGCGGTCGAGCTGGGCCGGCAGGAGCCTCCCCGGCCCGGGGCGGCACCGCAGCGCCGCCTCGGTGATCAGGAACTCGAATCTCCGGTCGTGCTCGTACAGCGCCACCTGCCGCTGAAGGCGTGCGGCGAGGGCCATCGAGAGGTCGCCGTCCGAGTAGGGCGGGTCGAAGAGCGTGAAGACCCGGCGTGCGTACTCCGCGGTCTGCAACAGGCCCGGCACCAGCGTGGGCTGGTAGACGCGGACGATGTGCGCCTGGTCCTCCTGGTCGCGGATCTCGTCCTGCAGGTGAGCCTGAGTCTGCAGGGCGGCCCGCCAGCTGTGCACCTCCGTGAAGACGGCCTCGGTCATGTCGGTCAGCCATTCACGCGTCTGCGCGGACGCGCGGACGGCATCGGCCCATCGGTTGACCTCGGGCAGGGAGGGGATCACCGTTCCCGACTCGATGCGGGAGACCTTCGACTGGCTGATCCCTATCTGATGCGCGAGATCGCGTCCGGAGACGCCGGCGAGATCGCGCAGGCGACGCAGCTCTGTGGCCAGCCGCTGGCGCCGGGTGCGATGTTCGCCTTGCTCGCCGATCGCGCCGGTCATCGCCCAGCCAACAACATCGTGGACTACCTCTTGACGTGCCGTGATGCACTTCGATTCCAGGTGATGTCCGACTAAATCAGCTTGAGTCCGATGTGTCAAGCTGATGCGCCGAACTGGATTCGGCAGGATATCGATGGATTTGCCAGGAAGGCGGGGCATTGGCCCTTGACGGAGCCTAGAGGGCGATTCATATTGATTCAAAATGATTCATGGACGTGACGATGGATGACCGGCAGGCGAACGAGAGGACACGTAGTGCTTGATCGAGAGCGGGAGACGATGGCCGAGGCGGCCGTCGCGGCGCTGAGCTACCTCTCCGACGCCGCGGCGTCGCCCGAGGCGTGGGAGCGGGGCGGGCATGCCGTGCGGGCCGAGTCCGAGCGGCGGCCGCGGACGTCGTTCCGCGATGCCGCGCCCAGGACGGGCGGTGCCGCCGTCCCTCGGCCCGCGCTGATGCTGTGGGGCACGGTGCTGGTGAGCGTCCTGCAGGATTCCGTCATCGGCCAGGTGTTGTCGCTGGTCGTTCTCGCGCTGATGCTGCTCGTTGCTCAGCGGAGGCGCGGCCGGTCAAGGCGCGCGTGCCGGCGCGGCCGAACGGCCGCGCGGACCGCTCGGGTGGCGCCCGCGCGTTTCAGGGCATGCGGACTTCCGTCCGGCAAGCCTGCGGCACCCGGCAACCGCCGGACGCCCGGCGACCGCGAGACGCCCGGGGACCGCGCCATGCCACGCGATCGCGCCGAGTTCTATGCCCGCGGGCGGCCCGCCCGCTGCCGAAGTGGTGCGTCGACCAGGCGTCCGGGCTGGATCCGCTGATCCGTCGGTGGGCTGGCCGGCTGCGCGTTCACCCGTCCGAGGGGGCGTTCACCCGTCCGAGGTGATGCCCAGGAGGTGGGACTGGGTGAGGGCGACGTGGTCGAAGGCGGCGGCGCGGTCTTCTTCGATGACGTTCTTGTACATGCCGAACAGCTCGAAGCTGACGGCGCCGTAGATGTGCGTCCAGGCGGCGAGGGCGCGCAGGATGACGTCGTCGGACAGGTCGGTGAACAGCGACTCGCGCAGCCGCTGGGCGTCCGGGGCGAACGACGCGGGAGCGGGCGGCAACCCGGTCAGGGGCGTCAGCCCGCCCGCCTGATGGGCGTCGCGCAGGATGTTCGCCATGACGATGCCGTCACGGGCCGCCGCCACCGCGGTGTCCTGCGGGGCGACGTAGCCGGGCACCGGCGAGCCGTGGATGAGGGCGTACTCGTGCGGATGGGCCAGCGCCCATGTGCGCACGGCGCGGCAGGCCGCCATCCAGCGGTCGAGATGGCGGTCGCGCGCGCATGCCGCGTCGGCCTCCTCCACGGCGGCGCCGACCGCGTTGAACGCCTCGGTGATGAGCGCGGTGAGCAGTTCGTCGCGGCTCGGAAAGTAGCGGTAGATGGCGGACGACACCATGCCCAGCTCGCGCGCGACGGCGCGCAGGGACAGCCCGGAGGCTCCCTCCATGGCCAACTGGCGCCGCGCGACCTCCTTGATCTCGCCGATCAACTCGGCCCTGACCCGCTCCCGCGCGGTACGACTGGCATTCATCCCGCCAACGTTACCAGAGCATGGGGCCGATTCAAGAGCGGCGCTCTGCGCGATGCCGCCGACCTTGACGAGAAAGCATGTCTGACGCCGCATAGCTATCAGCAACTTTGACCTGGGTTCCGGCAGAGGAACGACTCCATCGTGCTGCACCGTGCTGAGCTTCGATCGGATGAAATCGAGGATCGTGAGGGATTCAAGGTCACCACACCTCTCCGGGCGATCGCCGAGTCCGCCGCTGAGGCGCTGGATCAGGACATGATCGATTCCGCTGTCGCCGAACTCCTCGAACGCGGGGAGGTCACGCGTGGCCAGCTCGTGTGGGCGGCCCAGCGACTCGGAAGCCGCGCTGAACTGGGCGTCGAACGTGCGCTGAGGGCCGATCGGACGTGACGCGATACGGAAATGCGGTTTCACTGCGTCAGGCACTGGAGACCCGTCTCAAGCAACGGGCCGACGTCAACGGCACCGACCTGGGCAGGCTCCGGCGCAGAGTCCTCTTCGAGCGCGTCGCCGTTCGGCTGTCAGCGTTCCGGCCTGGACGTTGGGTCCTCCCAGCGACTACGGTGATCGACCCAACACGCGGGTGAAGGATCTCGTTGATCTGGTGCTGCTGTCGAGACCGGATTGGCCCCGGACGCCGAGCTGGCCAAGATCTGCCGGCACGTTTTCCGCGTCAGGGCGGTGCAGGAGCTTCCTGGCGAGATCGCTGATCCGCCACCTCGGTGGGACATCGAATATCCGCAGATGGCCCGAGGACTCACCGCCGCCCCCGCTGATCTGGCTACGGCCATGGAACTCGTGCGGGGCTTCTGGAGACGATCGCTCACTGATGATTACGGAAGGGACCCCGATAGCACCGGCCGGTAGAACCGCCGACGCGACCCTTCGCGCAAGGCTGCTCTCGTCCCCGAAGCCGTCGATGCGGACCGCTACTCGGGATGAGGAGGGCTCAATGGTGGTCCTCGCTTTGGGCTTCTCTGTCCGCGTCTCGCTTGACCTCTTGGTTTGATCCTGCTCGTCTGGGTGATGTGGAAGGGCGCCCGATCGGTCAGCATCGACCCGGGAACCGCGCCCTCGGTCGCAGCCGCCCCCTCGCGATGGACGACAGGCCGGCTTCGTCCGTCGGGGAACTGGGGGAGAGATGAACGCCGCACGCATCGGGCGACGAGGCAAGGTGATGGCGTCCGTGCTGGCGCTCACTGTGACGGCGCTGTCGGCGGGGGTCTTGTCGGCCGGCCAGGCCCAGGCGGCCGGGTCGTCAGGCGTCTCGTCGACGCCGATGAGCGGACCGTCGCCCTGTCCGGGGCCTGCCCGCGTGAAGCCCACGGTCGTGCTGGTGCACGGCGCCTGGGCCGACGCTTCGAGCTGGAGCGGCGAGGTGAGCGCCCTTCAGCGGGCGGGTTACACCGCGCGGGCCATAGCGAACCCGCTGCGCGGTCTCACGGCCGACGCCGCGTCCGTCGCCGACTTCCTGAAGACGCTCTCCGGGCCGATCGTGCTCGTCGGGCACTCCTACGGGGGCTCGGTCATCACCAACGCCGCCGCGGGCGTCCCCCAGGTCAAGGCCCTGGTGTACGTCGACGCCGCGGCGCCCGCCGTCGGTGAGACCACCGGCGGGCTCAGCGGCTCCGACTCGGCGCTCAGCAAGGATCCCCGCTCCCTCTATGACAGCGTGCCCTACCCGGGAGCGCCCCAAGGAGCGGTCGACCTCTACCTCAAGCAGGACGTCTTCGTCCGTTCGTTCGCCAACGACCTTCCCAGGGACACCGCGGTACGTCTGTGGGCCTCACAACGGGCCGCCTCCACCAGCGCGTTCATGACCCCCTCGAAGGCCGCGGCATGGCGGACGATCCCGTCCTGGTACTTCATCAGTACCGGGGACCGGATCATCACGCCGTCCTCGGAACGCGCCATGGCCCGCCGCGCGCACGCCAAGATCACCGAATTCCGCGGTGGGTCCCATCTGACCCTCATCTCCCACCCCGACGCCGTGACCCGCGTCATCCAGTCCGCGATCTGCTCCGTCCGCTAGTGTCCTGCGGCCACTTTCCTTCACCCGGCACCCGGCACCCGGCACCCGGCACCCGGCACCCGGCACCCGGCACCCGGCACCCGGCACCCGGCGTGTGCCGGGTGCCGGCGCCGGGTCGGCGAGGCGTGGTACGGCGATGGCGGCGCCGTTGCGCGGCGGGGAACCGGAGAACCGTCTCGCACGCTGTCAGATCAGACGACCTGCTTTCACGCCACTGACGAACGCGTCCCACTCGGGTCCGCTGCACGTCAGCGCCGGACCCGCCGGGTTCTTGCTGTCGCGCACACCTCGATGGCCACCAGACAGGCGTGCAACCTCAACACAGTTTCCGCCGTCCGGTCCGGAGTGGGAGGACTTGCTCCAGATGGCCGTTTCCAGTTCCAGGGTCATTTCGTCCACCGCTGCATCCTGTCCTTGATCAGGCTGAGGGATTCACGCCGCGAGAGTGCTTCGGCGCGAATCCCTTCATACCTGAATGTAAGGGTCCTGACGTCTTCTGGCCGCTCGGTCACGCGCCCCAGAATTCCGGCCGATTCAACGTATGCCGTGTCAGCCGCGCCGTCGGCCTGGGCGATGACGAACGCCCCGGCGAGCCCGGCGGTGGAGTAGGCGTCGAATGGCAGGATCTGGATGGTGATCCGGTGTGCCTGCGCGGCTTGGAGAAGGCGCTCAAGCTGTGCCGCCATTACCGCTGGACTGCCTACCGGACGACGAAGAACTCCTTCGTCGATGACGATCCAAAGTAGAGGAGGCTTGGGGCGATCGAGGATGGATTGGCGTTCCATCCGGGCTGTCACCTGTTCTTCTATCTGCTCTGGTGTCACACCGATATCCCCGCTCAGGATGGCCCGGGCATAGTCCTCGGTCTGGAGCAGGCCGGGAACCACCAGCGGTTCCCAAGAGCGCAGAGCCTCGGCCGTGGCTTCGATGTCCAGCCAGGGGCGGAACCATGGGGGAGCGGTGGGGCGGCTGACCATGGGCCACAGGCGCATGAGGGCGCCTTCGGCTTGGAGTGCCTCGTCGCAGAGGCGGGCGAAGTCCTCGGACGGGGACCGTCGTGCCGTCTCGATCATGCTGATCGTGCCCACCGAGTAGGGGATCGCACGGGCGAGACGGGTCTGCGACCAGCCGCGCTCTTTACGGTGTCGCCGCAGCTCGAAGCCGAACAGCGCGGTCGGTGACTCTGACGGGCTGAGCTCGCTTTCCTTGGGCATGGGGGGCTCCGGGAGGCCATTCCTCAGCGTTTCACCGAGGGTTTCAGTTGAAGCGTTGATAACTGGTTGCAGTTGATCGAACACTAACCGTAGTCGGATTCTGGCACCGTCGGAAGTCCTGGGGATCGGATTTCGGAAATGGACGGTGAAACGATGGAGCCTGCGAACCCGCGGCTGAATGTGCTGGGAAGGGCCGCCCTGCCGGGGGTCCGGGAATCGGTGCCGCTCGCGCGTCGTCAGGTGCGCCGATGGCTGGGCGCGGACCACCCCGCGGCCGACGATGTCGTTCTCGCCGTCTCCGAGTTGGTGACCAACGCGATCACGCATTCCGGGTGCGGGAGGGACGATCTCATCGCCCTGACGCTCGCGGAGAACGACGGCGCGATCCACGTGGAGGTGAACGACCCCGGGACTCCGCACCGCGAGCCGGCGGTGCGCGAGGACCCGGACGCGGAGAACGGCCGCGGCCTGCTGATCATCCGAGAACTGGCCGAGGAGTGGGGCACCCGCGCCCTCACCCCCGGCCTTGGCCGCACCGTCTGGTGCTCCATCCGCTTCGCGTCGCCTCTGCTCACTCCGGCGCGTCACGAAGCGAGGGTGGCCCCTTGACACGGCTGCCGGTATCGGCCACGCGGGCGAGAGCATCGGCCGCGAGAAGTCTCATCGCGTCGTAGCACGCGGAGTCGACCACGAGATCATGCATGGCGGCCATGGCGGCCTGCCGATAGGGCGTCCCCAACTCGGCGAGACCCTGCGCGATCCTCAGCCGCCGGTCGGGCGGCAAGCCGGGATCGTCCAGCAGTCCTCGGGCGCGGTCACCGGCGGACCGCCGGTACGAAGGGCGAAGACCGGCCAGGCCCATGGCCATGACGGCTCGCTCGTACGGGCTCGCGAGCGGGTCGGCGATGGACCGTTGAAGGAGCCGGACGGCCCTGTCCCGGCCGCCGGGTCCCGTTCCGGCCAATGCCTGCGCGGCCAGGAGCCGTTCCTCGGGTTCCGCCGAGTCGTCGGCGGTGATCTCGTGCAGGAGCTCGGCGGCCACGTCCCGGCGCGCCAGGTGACGGCGGGCCAGCGCCTCGGCGGCCAGACGACGGAGAGGCGCCGGGGTCGAGGCGTCGGCGCCCTCCCGCGCCAGCGCCTCTCCCGCCTCGTCCTGGACGGACGCGTCCAAGGTCATGGCGGCCAAGGAGTCCAGCGCCAAGGCTCGGTGGGCGCCCGCCACGGTCGTGTCGGCGGACAGGTTCCGAAGCGCCTCGGCCGCTTCGCGGCGTCGTTCGTCGCCCAGCATCGCCAGCGCGTCCGCCGCCCGCCGCCGCACGCCCGCATCGGCGCCCGCTTCGCCCGCGAGCTCGTGGAGGGCGCGGGCCAGCACGTCGCGGTCCTCGTCCTGTTTCATCAGGACGGCGAACGCCTCCCACCGTTCGTCGTCTCCGGCTCCGCTGTCGCCGGCCATCGACTGGAGCGCCTTGATCCCCGAGGTACGTGCCTCAGGCCCCAATTCGAGGAGCATGCCGATGGCGTGTCGGCTCTGGTCGGCGAAAGCGCCTCCCCTCCGCGCGATACGCCGCAGGTGCGCGATCGCGAGATCGCGTTTGTCGGCGCGCTCGGCGAGGGCCATCGCGGCCTCCGCACGCTCCCAGGAGCCGGCGGAGGCGTCGTCGGCGATGGCGTCGAGCAGGTCGCCGGCCCGCGCACGACAGGCCGGCCCCAGGCGGGCGAGCGCTTCCGCGGCCTGGCGGCGCTCCCACGCCCGGAGCCCGGCATCTTCGGCGATCAGTGCGAGCAGGCGTGCTCCTCGGTTCACATGGAGGTCGCTCATCTCCAGGAGACCTGTGACGGCCTGGATCCGTTCACGGCCCGGGCGTGAGGTGTCTTCGGCCAGCCGGGTGAGCAGGTCCACCGCGTCGAAGTGGCAGGCATCGCTCACATCGGCCATCGCCGCGACCGCGAGCGCGCGCGGCAGCTCGCCGTCCGGCCCGTCCGCCTCCTCACGAAATCCGCGCACCGCCGCGAAGGCGAGCCGCCGCGCATCGGGACCGAGCCTCGCCAGCGACTCGATGGCCCACAACCGGTTCCAGGAGTCCACGTCGCCGTCTGTGGCCAGGCGGTGGAGACCCGCCACGGCGCTCTCCAGCGCCTGCGGGGACAGCAACGAGCCCAGGTGTTCCGCCGCCCACCGGCGAACTGTGACGTCGGCGCCGGCGTCCGTCGTCAACTCGCCGAGCAGGATCAGGCCACGGGACTGGGCGACGGGCCCGAGCCTGACGAGGTCTCGCGCCACTCGCAGGCGTTCGACGGGATCGTCGACCAGGTCGACGACCAGCCGGTGCAGGACCTCCGCCCCCTCGTCACGCTCGTCGCCGCCCAGGCCGGCGAGATCCTGTGCCGCCGCGATACGGACGCCGGCATCGGCCGACGCGTCCGCCGCGAGCCGGCGCAACACCTCCGCTCCTTGCGCCCGCCGCTCGCCGCCCAGCTTGGCGAGGGCCTGCGCCGCCTGCCGCCGATCGTCCGGCTCCTGCTCGCCGGCGTCGGTGGCCAGCCGGTACAGCAGGTCCATCCCGGTGTTCTCCTCGTCCCCGCCCAGCTTGATCAGCGAGTCGGCCGCCTTGCGCCGCACCTGTGCGTCGAGAAGGACATCGAGGCTGATCCGCTTGAGGATCTCCGCGCCGCGCTCGCGATGCTCGCCGCCGAGTTCGGCGAGTTCGGCGGCGGCTTCGCGGTGTGAGTCAGGGGCGATGAGCGGGTCGGTGGCGTGCCGGCGCAGCGACTCGGCGACACGCTCGCGCTGTGAGGCGTCGAGCTTCACGATGTCGGCCAGGATCGCCGGCCGATGCCGAACATGGGCGCCTGACACCTCGGCCAGCTGGTCGAGCACCGCGACACATCGCGCACGATGATCCGGGCCGAGGGACGAGAGCTCGGATACGGAGTTCAGGCGAGCCGTCGCCGTCGCGGCGGGGTCCGTCGTGAGTTCGTGCAGGAGGGCTACGGCCCGGCGGTGCCGGTCGGTGCCGGCGGCGTACACCTGGCGGACGGCGTATCTCCTCTCATCGTGATCGATGGTGACATCGGCGGCGATGCGGTCATAGATCTCTGCGGCGACCGAGGGGGGCACCAGGTGGTGGGACTCAAGAAGAAGGAGAGTCTTGTCTCCCGCGTCGACGGAGGGATCGTCGGTCAGCTCTTGGATGGCCGCGCCCGCCTCCTCGCGATATCTGTCCCCTGTATCGAGCAGCTTCTGCACCGCGTCCCGGCGGAACGCGATCGGCGCCGTGTGGTCGGAGGCCAGACGCGTCCACAGGTCCGCCGCCTGGTCGAGATGCACGGCCCCCATGTCCGTCAATACCCGGGCGCTGTTGAACCGGGACTCGGCGGACGCCGTCGCGGTCATCGCCAGCCGATGGATCAGCGTGGCGGCCGATGGTGCCTCGCCAGGCCTGAGCGTCATCCGGGTCGCCATCGCCAGAGCACGTTCGGTCGACGAAGAAAAGGGATGGCGGAAGAGCTCGTCGGCGAAGTGCAGGACGGTCGACAGGAAGCGCGTCCCCAGATTGGCCAGCGTGCTCCCCGCCTGAAGGCGACGGGCGAATGTGAGCGTGGGCCCGGTGACCAGCTTCAGCAGAAGGTCGGCGGCCGTCATCCGATGGCCGTCTTCCAGTTGGGCGAGCTGGATGGCCGTCATCTGGAGCTGCCCGGGCTGCACGGCGGCGTCGGCGCTGATCGCATAGAAGGCTTCCGCGCCGCTCCGCTTGAAGCCGGCACCGAGTTTGGTCAGGTCCTCCGCCGCTCTGTAGCGGCTGCCCGCCAGTAGGTTCCCGGAGTCGGGTCGCACCGCGAGGTCGAACATGACACGCGCGGCGGTCGACCGATGCGATCCGCCGAGCTCCGCCAGGTCGCGGGCAGCGGTGAGCCTGATCCCTGCGTAAAGGCCGAGATCCGCGGTCACCCGCAGCAGCGCTTCGACGGCCTCAGGACGACGGGACGGTTCGATCTTCACAAGAGCGGCCAGGGTCAGCGCCCGGTCGAACGGATCACGGCGAAGATCATGTGCCAGTCGCCCCAGCAGCTGAACGCTTTCGTGTACGTGCCGGCCTCCCAGCTTGTGCAGCTTCTCGGCGGCTGATCGTCGGTCCGAACCGTGGCAAGAGCGGTCCATGGCCAGGTCGTGCAAAATTTCGGCGGCTCGTGGCCGCTGCTCGTGACCGCACTTGGCCAGTTCCTCGGCCATTTCCACGCGTTGCCAGGCGTACACCGCCGGGTCCGTGGCCAACCGGTGAAGCATGTCCGCCGCGCGCGCTCGATGGGGGCCACCCAGCCGTGCCAAACTCTCGGCGGCCGCCCGGCGATCCGTGATCTCCGTGCCGCCGTCCTCGCCGAGGGCGACGAGCAACCGCGCGGCCTCTTCGCGGTGATCGCCCCCGAACCTGGACAGGACGGTCGCCGCCTTGCACCGGATTCTCGCCTCATGCTCGGCAGTGGCGAAGGTCCGCAATATCGCCGGCCCGTCCCGACGCACTCCGCCCGATCGCTCCCGGAGCAGGTCGATGATGGAGATTCTGATCGCGGCACCGAGGGACGCGTCCGCCAGCAGGGCTTCGAGTCGTTCGCGGACGGGGGCGTGGCGGGTCAGGGCGATCACCTCCTCCAGGTCCGTCACCGAACCCGTTCCCACCAAGTCCTCCAGCCGGGACAGGTAGGCCGTGAGCTGGGCGTCCGAGACGGGAGCGCCCTTCTCGACCAGGCCGTCCGCGGCGCCACGCTGGTCCAGAGTCCCGTTCTGGAGGGCGTCCAGGAGCCCCGCGCCCGGTCCCACGAGATGCAGGTAGTGCAGCACCACGCGGGCGGCGGCCTCGTCGCCGAGCAGGAGGTCGCCCATCAGCTTCTCCCACGGCGGTTCGCCGAGGTGGAACTCCCGGGGCAGGGTCTTGGCGCGGGCGGTGGCGGCCAGGTGCTCGGCGAAGGTCTGGTGCAGGAACCGCAGGCGGGTGCGGCTTCTCGACAGCACCCCCGTCTGGGACAACCATTCGGCGAGCGCGCTCTCCCAGTCCAGAGGCAGGTGGGCGGGCATCGGGGCGTGGTCGGCCAGGTAGCGCCGCGCGACCTCCATGAGCGGGGTCTCGGTGGTGGTGTAGGCGGTGGCCAGCGCTTCCATCAGTGCGACACGGTGCTCGTACAGCCACGCCGCCAGGCGCGGACCTCCCGGGACCTCGTCCAGGGTGGCCAGTGACGAGGCTCCCGCCTCGATCCGAGCCTGGGCGTACCGCCCGATGTACTCCTCGTACAGCTCGTACCGTCCGGCCGGCAGCGGGCGGTCGCGGCGCGACTGGTGGATGTTGGCGGCCACGGTGGCCAGGAGGGGTACGACGAGGACCTCCTCCAGGCCGGCCAGCCGCACCTGCCGCAGGAACTCCTCCGCCGCCGCGTTCCCCGAGAGCGTGTCGTCCGGATCGAACCAGTTCCGGGCGAACTGCACCAGGGCGTCCTCGTCGAACGGCTGCAGCTCGTAGAAGCCGACCCTGGAGCCGCGCAGGCGGTCGATCTCGCCGGGGGACAGGGGACGCGTGGTGACCAGGAACCGCGCCGGACCCTCGTCGCCCGGGAACCGGGACGCGAGCGCGGTCAGCAGTCGCTCGCGGTCGTCCTGGTCGGGGATCTCGTCCAAGGCGTCCACCACGATCAGCCACCGGCGTCCGCTCACCTTCCCGGTGAACAGGGACGCCGCCACTTCGCCGTCGGACGGCCCGTACTCCGCGGTGACCGAGGACCGCAGCGCCTCGGGCCAGCCACGATGGAGATGCCCGGCCAGCACGCGCGCTGGCAGCATCAGGGGGACCAGCGGCGCTTCGCCGCCTTGGGCCGCCTCGTCCAGCACGGCCTTCGCGTAGTGCCGGACGAGCATCCTGCCGAGCGTGGTCTTACCCAGACCGGCCGCACCCTCGATCACCAGGTGGTCGTGCTGCTCGAAGACCTGCTCGAACGGCTGCGCCAGGCCCGGGGACGGCCGCCGGTCCTCCTCCACCTCCCAGAACTCCTCGCCATCCTCCTCCCGGGGCCGGCGCGGGTCGGGGGCGGCGGCGACGCTCTGCCGCACGTACACCTCCGACAGCGGAAAGCGTCCATGGGCGCCGCGCAGCGGATAGGGCAGATCATCGGAGACCTGGCACATCAGGCGAAGGACGCCGGTGAGCGGTGGAGGTACCGGTGTCGCCGGCGAGCGGACCGGTGCATGGGACGGCCGGCAGGAGGCGGTCAGGAGCGGCCAGCGACGCAGGAGGGCCGAGACGGGGAGCATCCAGGCGACCTTGGCGCCGTCGGCGCCGTCCTCGGTGACGACGATGCCGACGACCTGGCCGGTGTCGTCGCGTTCCACGGCGGCGCCGCTGAACCCGCGCTGAATACGCCTGCCCACGGCGCGCGTGGCGTCGAGTTGGATCCATTCGGGACCGCCGGGGTCGCCCACTTCGTACGACACCGCCCACACGCCCGTGTCGAGTCCCGGGGGATAGCCGTAGGCGCGCACGGCCGTGCCCCGTTCGGCGCGCTCGGTCAGCTCGGCGGGGACGGTGCCGGCGGGCGGCGTGGAGCGAAGCTCCAGAATGGCCACGTCGCCGCGCTCGTCGTCCTCGATGGGGAACCAGCCGCCGTCGGTGACCCATGCCTGCGAGCGCGCCGCGCCGGCGGCGACCGGGAAGTCGAGCTCCACCGGGTCGGCGGGGCGGGACCGTTCGGCGGCGTGCCGGCCGAGGGCGGCGTTGACCACGTGGGCACAGGTCAGCACGTGCCGGTCGCCGATCAGGACGCCGGCGCCGCACGTCACCGAGCCCGCGCGGACGCGGACGGACCAGCGGCGCACGTCAGGCCTCCGCGACGCGGCGCCAGGCCTCCCGGATGGCCGACTGCGGGGAGTCCACGGCCGCCTCGATCTCGTCACCTGTGCGCGAGGCCCGCCGGACCGTCGGCTTGCCGTCCGTGATCTCCACCACGACTTGGCCGTCCTCGGTCAGAGGCATGCGCATCAGCTCGCTCACATCGACTCCGGGGCATGGGGGGCGGAACCGCCGTAAAGGGCTTCAGCAGATGGTATACGCGCGTAGTCGGTCGAACACCGAGACCGCGCCGGCTGGACGCCGCGTCGCCGCTCTCCAGTGAATTCCCTGCCGGACCCGGCAGGAGGTCCTGGCGCGACGATCCAGTAAGACACGCGGCCTTCGGGGATGCGTCGAGCCACTATGAAAGGCGTCCACCGGAGGGGCCGTCGGGATAGATATCCCGTTATGCGGCTTATGTCCGATAAGTTAACAAAAGGGCAAACTACAGCAAGAGAGTAGTAACTTCAAGTACTTTACACGGCCTTGTCAGGGGTGATCGGATTCGTCCGATTCATCGACTCTGGAGGCTAAGTGAAGCCCTGTTCCCCCCGGAGGGCCTCGGCGTCCGCCGCCGCGGCCCTCATCGCCGTTGTGATCACCCCAGCGGTGGCTCACAGTGCTTCGCCTGCTGGACCGCCCACGGTGCCGCCGGCCGCGACCGGCGGCGCACCCCCCGCGTCCGCCGCGCCCGCCACGGTGACGTTGATCACCGGCGACAAGGTGAAGGTGACGCAGAGACCTGGCGCGACCCCCTTGGTGGACGTCGAGCGCGCGCCGGGAGCCACCGGCTCGGTGCGCGTCAGCACCGAAGGCAAGGACACCTACGTGTACCCCGACGAGGCCGTGGCCTACATCGCGGCCGGTCGGCTCGACAAGCAGCTCTTCGACGTGACGCGGTTGATAGCCCAGGGCTACGACGACGCGCGCAGCCGTGAACTCCCCCTGATCGTCACCCGCGCGCAGGATTCGGCCGCACGTAAGCCCGGCGCCACGGACGGCCCGTCCGCCGCGCCGTCCGGCACCGCGCTGCCGGGTGCCCAGACCACGCTGAGCCTTCCCTCGATCGGCGGTGAGGCGGTCCGCGCCCGCCGGTCGCAGGCCGCGGCCTTCTGGTCGGCCCTGACCGCCCCCGGGCGCGGCGACCGTCCTGAGGCGAGCCGCACCGCCGGCACGCCGGACGACGCGGCGCCCCCCTTCGCCGCCGGCGTCGACAAGGTGTGGCTCGACGCCAAGGCGAAGGCCACCCTGGCCGACACCACCGCGCAGATCGGCGCCCCCGCGGCCTGGGGCGCGGGAGGCACGGGCGCCGGGGTGCGGGTCGCCATCCTGGACAGCGGAGTGGACCCCACTCATCCGGACCTCGCCGACCGCGTCGCGGCCTCCCGCAGCTTCGTCCCCGGCGAGGAGGTCATCGACCGGAACGGGCACGGAACCCACACCGCGTCCACCCTGGCCGGGACGGGCGCGGCCTCCGACGGCAAGGAGCGCGGGGTCGCCCCCGGCGCCGACCTGCTGGTGGGCAAGGTCCTCGACGACAGCAACTCCGGGCCGATCTCGGGCGTCATCGCGGGCATGGAATGGGCGGCGCGCACCGAGCACGCCAAGGTGATCAGCATGAGCCTCGGCGTCAGCGGCTGGCACACCCAGGACGACCCGCTGAGCCAGGCCGTGAACCGGCTGAGCGACGAGACGGGCGCGCTCTTCGTCGTCGCCGCGGGCAACGACGGGAACAGCCCCTACAGCATCGCCGCGCCGGGCACCGCGGACGCCGCGCTGACCGTCGGCGCGGTCGACGCGTCCGACCACCTCGCCCCGTTCTCCAGCGCCGGGCCGCGCCTCGACGACGACGCCCTCAAGCCCGACCTGACCGCTCCCGGCGTCGACGTGCTGGCGGCGCGCTCGCAGTACATCGGCTACGGCGAGGGCTACTACCGCCTGGACAGCGGCACCTCCATGGCGACGCCGCACGTCGCCGGGGCGGCGGTCCTGCTGGCCCAGAAACACCCCGAGTGGCCGGCGCGGCAGATCAAGGACGCCTTGATGAGCACCAGCGTGCCGACCCCCGGCTACAGCCCCTACCAGGCCGGCGCCGGCCGGCTCAACGTGGCCGCCGCCTACCTGCAGGACCAGGTCATCGCGACCGGATCGGTGGACGCGGGGCTCGTCCGATGGACGTCCGGCGGGCAGCGGCAGCCGGTCAAACGGAAGATCACTTACACCAACACCACGGACGACCCCATCGCTCTGGAGCTCTCCGTCGACCGGGGCGACGCCCCCGCGCAGGCGTTCACGATCGCCGCGGACCACCTCACCGTGCCCGCGCGCGGCACCTCGGCGGTCGACCTCACGGTGGACCCGGACGGGCTCGTGGCCGGTCAGTACGCCGCCCGGGTCACGGCGCGGCACGCGGCCGGCGAGGTGCGCACGACCGTGGGGTTCTCCGTCGAGTCCGAGAAGTACGACCTCACCGTCCGCCTGAAGGACCGCGCCGGCCGGCCCCTGAGCGACAACGTCGAGATCAGGAGCGCCGACGGAGGCAGCACCTTCATGTGGGTGCCGAACGGGACGCTAACCAGCCGCTGGGCCCCCGGCTCCTACACGGTCATCGCCGTCCCGGACGTGGAAGGTCTGCACGGCGCCGACTCCCTCGGCCTCGCGACGCTGATCGCTCCTGAGATCGAGCTGACCGGCGACCGGAGCGTTGAGCTCGACGCCTCGCGGGCACGCCAGGTGAAGGTGGCGACGCCCAAGCCGACCAGCGTGGTCAGCGGCAGGGTCGACATCTACCGCTCGTTCACCTCAAGCCGGCCCGCGCCCGGCGACTGGAACGCCGTACACGAGACGATCATGACTCCCGCCGCCTACGACAGCCTGTGGGCTCTGCCGACCAAGAAGAAGGTGGAGAAGGGCAGTTTCGTCTTCACGACCAGGTTCCGCGCCGAGCAGACGCCGCTGAAGATCGGCTACCGTGGCCACGACCTCGGCGACGTCCTCGCGCAGCGCGGTTCGCCGGCTTTGCCGGACGGAACCTCGCGCCTGGACGCCGCCTTCGCCGGCACCGGCGCCGCGGCCGAGTACGCCGGCCTGTCCGTCCGCGGCAGGGCCGTGGTCGTGCGCGACGGCGACGCCGTGACCGCCGCCGACCAGGCGGCGGCGGCGCACAGCGCCGGGGCGGCGATGCTCCTGGTGGTCAACGACGGCCCCGGCCGCAAGAGCGACTGGTACGGCGCCGCCGACGGCGTCACGGCCGGGCCGATCCCGGTCGCCTCGGTGACCCTCGACGAGGGCGAGAAGCTGATCGGCGAGATCGCCGCCGCCGGCCGGAGGGCGGTCCGGCTGGACGTCGAGGCACACCCGGCGCCCGAGTACCTGTACGACCTGGTCGACTACCACCAGGGCGCGGTGCCCGAGGACCCCTCCGCCAGGACCGGCCCGCGCGACCTCGCCCGCGTCGATCTCCAGTTCGCCCCGCCGGCCGGCAGGAAGGGCTTCGAGTACCGGACGGACCTGCCGCCGTACGAGTGGTACTCGGCTCCCGCCTTCGCTCCGGAGCCGGTCAGCTCGGGATCGCGCACCGACTGGGTCTCCGCCGGAGAGGGGATCGTCTGGCAGCAGACCGCCGGCGTGGAGGGCTGGGGAAGCGCGCAGACCGACCGGCTGTCCTACCGGCCGGGCAGCGTGCAGAAGGACCGCTGGTTCGGCCCCATCACCCGGCCGCGCATGATCAGCACCGAAGGCCCGTTCCGCGGCGAGAACGGCCTGAGCGCCACCATCCAGGCGTTCGGTGACGCGGGAGCCGCGCACAGCGGCGGATCCGGCGTACCCGGCGTGCGGCAGACGATCGCGATGTACGAGGGGGACAGGCGACTGGCGCTGGTCGAAGGGTGGCCCAACCTCAACGTCGGGGACCTGGCGGCGCGCAGACTGCCCTACCGGGTGGTCGTCGAGACTCAGGTCGATCCCGCGCTCACCCCCTACTCCACCGCCACCCGGACCGAGTGGAGGTTCACCTCCGGCGCCCCTGTGGGCGCGGACGTGGCGACCATCCCGCTGGTCCAGCTCGACTACGGAACGGACCTGGACGCCGAAGGCCGGGCGCGGCGCGCGTCTGAGCTGTCGATCACACCGGTCGTGCTCAACGGCGACGCCGTCAAGGACCCGATCTCCGCGGTCACGCTGGAGGTCTCCTACGACGACGGCGCCACCTGGCAGCGGCAGGCCCTGAAGGAGAAGAAGGGCACCTGGCGGGCGTCCCTGCACGCGCCGCAGCGAGCCGAGTACGCGACCATCCGGGTCACCGCCGACCAGCGCGACGGCAGCGGCGTCACCCAGACCATCACCCGGGCCTTCGGCCTGAAGTAGGGGTCTAGGAATTAGACGGCGGCCGGCGGGGCGATGACGTGCGCCCCGCCGCGTTCCGCCTTCCATCTCAGGGGGACCACCGAATGAGCGCCGGCCGGGGCATGGCGGAGCGGAAGAACAAATCGAGAGCAGTGCTCTTGACGAGGAGTGCTTCCGCGCGAGAGCATTGCTCTTGAAAGAGAGCGATGTGTTCGTCGAGATGAGGCCGTTCGATGCTGACCGTGATGAAGGGCGCCAACGCGGGTCTGATGTTCCTCCTGGAGCTGGGGGTCTACCTGGCGGTCGGGTACTGGGGGTTCACCTTCAGCTCGAACTGGGGGCTCAAGCTGCTGCTGGGCATCGGCGGTCCGGTGCTGTTCGCGGTGGTCTGGGGAGTGTTCGGGGCGCCGAAGGCGAGCATTCCGCTGCGCGGACTAGGACGGGCGGTCCTTGAGGTCCTCTGGTTCGGCGGTGGCGTCGCGGCCGCGGCGGGGGCCGGCCTGATCACCACCTCGGTGGTGTTCGCCGTGCTGTTCGTCGCCAACGCCGCGCTGCGGCTCGTCTGGCACCAGGTCTGAGACACCGGCGAAGCAGCGTCGTAGCGGCATCGTAGCGGCGTCGTCACAAGGAGGAGCGGAACATGGGAAAGCACGTCATCGTCGGATCCGGGCAGGTCGGCGGACGGCTCGGGCAGATGCTCACGGAGTCGGGACACGAGGTCGTCATCGTCACCCGCTCGGGGTCGGGGCCGTCCGTGCCGGGGATCACCCGGCTCGCGGCGGACGCGAGCGACGCCGACCGGCTCGCCGGCATCGCCAAGGGCGCCGACGCCCTCTACAACTGCGCGAACCCGCGCTACCACGAGTGGGCGCGGGACTGGCCGCCGATCGCGGCCGCGATGCTCGCGGCGGCCGAGCGCGGCGGGGCGGTGCTGGTCATCACCGGCAACCTGTACGGGTACGGGCCGGTGGACCGTCCGATGACCGAGGAGACGCCGCTCGCGGCCCGCGGGACCAAGGGGAAGGTGCGCGCGAAGATGTGGCGCGACGCGCTCGCCGCGCACGAGGCGGGCCGTGTACGCGTGACAGAGGTGCGCGGCTCCGACTACTTCGGTCCGGGGATGTCCGGCCAGAGCATGTTAAGTGACCGTTTCCTCAAGCCGCTGATCGCCGGCAAGCCGATCCGGGTGCCCGCCGATCTCGACCAGCCGCACAGTTTCACCTATATTCCGGACGTGGTGCGGGCGCTTGCGACGGCCGCCGTGGACGAGCGGGCCTGGGGACGGCCCTGGCACGTGCCAACTCCGCCCGCGACGACGGTTCGGCACCTGGCCGAGCGGATGGCCGAAATGGCCGGGGCGGCCGAGCCGCGCGTCTCGACGATCCCCCATGTCGTGATGCGGGCGGGCGGGCTGTTCTCGCCGATGCTGCGCGAGCTGGAGGAGACGCGGTACCAGTTCTTCCGGCCGTTCGTCGTCGACTCCTCGGCGTTCACCGCGACCTTCGGCGCCGCGCCCACTCCGATGGACGAAGTGCTGAAGGAGACGCTCGCCTGGTGGCGTGCCCGATAGGACGCGGGTGCGAACTCGGAGGAGACCTCGGCCGAGAAGTGGTTGGATGGCCGCCATGACCGAGCAGGGAGCCGGCGTCACAGTGCGCCGGGCGACGGCGGTGGACGCGAGTGCGCTGACGTACCTGCGCGCGTTGATGCTGGAGGCGGTGGGCGCGCCCGTCGGGGGCGCGGACGCTGAGTGGCGCATGGCCGCAGAGGCGTGGTTCACCGAACGGCTGGCCGACACCGCGGGCTTCGCGGCGTTCGTCGTGGTGGCATCGCTATCGCCGCCTGGACCGCCGGCGGGCGTTTCGGCCGTAGTCTCTCGGCATGAAGACGACGCGGGTGGCGATGATCGGTCTCGGGGACATCGCGCGGAAGGCGTATCTGCCGGTGCTGTCGGCGACACCCGGGCTGGACCTGCTGCTCTGCACGCGCGACCGGGACACGCTGGAGCGGCTGGGGGACGCCTACCGCCTTCCGGCGCGATTCACCTCGGTCGACCAGGTGATCGCCGAGGGCGTCGAGGCGGCGTTCGTCCACGCCGCCACCGGGGCGCACGTGGAGATCGTGGCGGCCCTGCTGGGGGCCGGAGTGCACGTGTACGTGGACAAGCCGCTCGCCTATGACCTCGCCGGGGCGGAGAAGCTCGTCCTGCTGGCGGAGGAGCGGCGGCGTTCGCTCATGGTGGGATTCAACCGCAGGTACGCGCCCGGGTACGCGGGGCTGCGGGAGTCGCCGCGCGATCTGGTCGTCATGCAGAAGAACCGGAGCGGGCTGCCGGAGGATCCCCGCCGGGCCGTCTTCGACGACTTCATCCACGTGGTGGACACCCTGAGATTCCTCGCGCCGGGCGAGATCTCGGACATGTCGGTGGACGTACGAGTGCGCGGCGGTCTGCTGGAGCACGTCGTCCTGCACCTCTCCGGAGATCGGCCGGACGGCGACGACGGGGGAGGAGCGTTCACGGCCATCGGGATGATGAGCCGGGTCAGCGGGGCGGTGGAGGAGACCTGCGAGGTCATCGGCGGCGGTGGGAAGCGCCGGGTCGTCAACCTCGGCGACGTCGTCGACTATGACGGTGGTGAGACGGTGACCCGCAGACCCGACTGGACGCCCGTGGCCCGCCAGCGCGGCATCGAGCAGGTGTGCCACGCGTTCCTCGCCTCGGTCCGCGACGACCGCGTCATCTCCGCCGACGACGCCCTGCGCACCCACGCCCTCTGCGAACAGATCGTCACCGCCGCCACCAGCTGATCCGCACCCCACGCCCAACCGGACGGCGACGCCGAGCCGCCGTACATCGGCGCCGACATCGCCGCACTACATCCCGCCGCCGCGGCGCCATTGGGGTGACGGCTGGGCAGGTGGGGTTGGTTCGGCCGGTTGGATGGTGGCTTGTGGTGTGGCGGGGATGAATCGGTTGATCGTGGCAAAGGGGTGGTAATCCTCGCAAAGTGGGCAGTGAGCTGCTGAGCCGGTCGGAGGCCGGTGTTGCCGAGCACCACCGGGTGATCCTCGCCGCGTACGGCGCCGTTCATATCGAGCGGCTGATGCGAGACCCGGAACTGCTGGTACGGTCGCCCGGCGGCCGGCCTCTGCGGCGCTCACCGGGAATGGCGTGGTACGTGGCGATCGCTCCGAGGGGGGCATCCGTGCCGTGGCCGTCCGGCGGACGGCTCCATGCCGTTACGGATCGGGAGGCCATCCTCCATCCCGGATGTATTGAGCATATGGTTCATAACGCTGCTCAAAAGGGGAGGTCACGTGCCCGACTTGCTGGTAGGGCCGATGTTGCGCTACGTCGATGAGACGAGCGCGTCCATATGGGTGGAGACGAGCGACCCGTGCGAGGTCGCGATCGAGGTCGCGGGCGCTCGCGCCACCGAGCGCACGTTCACGGTGCACGGTCATCACTACGCGATCATCGACGTCGAAGAGACCGGTGTGTACTCCGTCGAGCTGGACGGGCGGCGGGTGTGGCCGTTGGAGGGCTTCCCCGACAGCCAGATCTGCCCGCTGGCCGAGCTGAACCGTGTGGTGTTCGGCTCCTGCCGCACCAGCGTGCCGCACGACGAGGCGCACGTTCGCACCCATGGCAAGGACGTTCTGCGCGAGTTCGGCCTGCGGCTGCTGGAGGGCGACGACCTGCCGAGCCTGCTGATCTTCCTCGGCGACCAGGTGTACGCCGACGAGCCCTCGCAGGAGATGCTGGACTATATCCGCGCCCGCCGCCAGGACGGCCCCGACGAGATCGTGGACTTCGAGGAGTACGCAGAGCTGTACCGGCAGGCGTGGACCGACCCGGTGGTCCGCTGGGTCCTGTCCACCGTCCCCACGGCCATGATCTTCGACGACCATGACGTGCGCGACGACTGGAACACCTCCATGGCCTGGCGGCGGACGATGGCCGAGGTCCCGTGGTGGCCGACCCGGGTGGTGTCCGCGCTCGGCGCCTACTGGGTCTACCAGCATCTCGGCAACCTCTCGCCGTCCGAGCGCAAGTCCGACGCGCTGTACGCGGAGATCCGCGCGGGCGACGGCGACGGCGGCGCGGCGCTCGACGCGTTCGCCAAGCGGGCCGACGAGGAGCCGTCCTCCACGCGGTGGAGCTACACGCGCGACGTCGGCCGCACGCGGCTCGTCATGCTGGACACCCGGTGCGCCCGCGAGCTCGACCCCGCCCGCCGTCGCATGCTGGACGACGACGAATGGTCCTGGTTCACCGAGGTCGCGACCGGTGACGTCGACCACCTGCTCATCGGCTCGTCGGTCCCGGCGTTCCTGCCGAGCGGCATCTTCGACGTGGAGAGCTGGAACGAGGCCGTCGCGCGCGGGGCGTGGGGGCCACGGGCGGCGGCGTGGGGAGAGAAGATCCGCCAGACGCTCGACCTCGAACACTGGGGGGCGTTCCGGCAGTCGTTCGAAGAGCTCGGACGCCTGCTCGTGGACATCGCCGCGGGCCGGCGCGGCAGGGCCCCGGCCACCATCGTGCTGCTCTCGGGGGACGTGCACTACTCCTACCTGGCGGCGGCGGGCCCGGCGTCGGCGGACCTGGAATCGGCCCGCATCTACCAGGCGGTCTGCTCCCCGATCCGCAACCCGCTGAGCCGCAGTCTGCGCCTGGCGAACGTGATCGGGTCGTTCGGCGTGGCCAGCCTGGTCGGCGGCATCCTGACCCGCACCGTGCGGCTGCCCCGGCGCGCGCTGCGCTGGAAGATCACCAACGGGCCGTGGTTCCCGAACGCCATCGCCTCCCTCGACCTCGACGGCCGCTCAGCGGTGGTGCGCTGGCACACCGCCCGCCCGGACTTCAAGGAGATGAACCAGATCAGACTCACCCCCTGAGCCTTCTCCCGCACCCAGGCCGCCCCCGTTCCATGACGGGCGGCCCGGGCGGTGCGGGCGACGGGCACTGGCCCGGTCATGCCGGGACGGATGTTCCTCATGCGCACGACGGTCATACCGCTTTGCGTCCCTCCTTTCGGCCCGTCTGCCCGGAGACAAGACACCGGTGACAAGCCGCACCCGTCTCCTGTCGGGAACCTCCCGGACCCGTTACAGTCCGATTGGTAAGACTCGGCAGCGGGATACAGGCGGGGAGTGGTGTGCCGTTATACAGGGCGAGTCGCAGCGAATGGTGGCCGAAGCTAAGTGGCACCGCCCGCCTGATCGCCTCAGCCAGTGTGGGGGCGGTGACGGGCCTGCTGGTTCATGGAGTGACCTTGGTTAACGGCAGGAATCTCTTCATCATCACAGGCGGCATCGCCGGTGTGGCCACTGCGATCGTGATGCGGATGTATCGTCGCAGCGGCCGACTCACCGAGGTCAAAGTCACCGTCCCCCAGGTGAGCGAGCTGACATTCCTGGTCAACGATGACAGCAGGCAGACGGCCTGGAAGTTCTTCGTCGAAACGGTCTCACGGATATCGACTCAGCCTCTTCGCGACGACGAGGGCCTGGTGCGTGAGGCCATGAATTCCCTGTACGCACTCTTCCAGAACACCCGCGAAACCCTGAAGGGCAGCCGGCCCTCCCAGTACGTTCCGGGTGGGCAAAGTGTCGAGCATCTGGCGATCCACATGCTGAATACGGAGTTGAGGCCGTTCCTCAGCCGCTGGCATCCCCGACTGCGCGACTACGAGCAGAACCATCCAGGAAGCCGGGAGGCGGACTGGCCGGACAACGACGAGTGCCGGGCCGATCTTCGCCGCCTGCAACGCAGCATGTACGACTACGCCGTAGGTTTCGCCAGGCTGGCCGGTGTACGCGACGCGCCTGCGATGATCAATGTCGAAGGTCGACGTGATTCGGGCAACGACGTTTCCGATCGACTGTAACCTTGCGCTGACCGGCCCGAATCAACGCTTGTCCGATTCGTCTCATTTATGTCGATCGCCCCTTGGTGGGGAGAATGTAGCTACATTCGAGGGGCCTTGCCCGCTGTTTTCGACATGTCGGTTGAGCTCAGCGGGGATTTCAACAATCATTGGGTTATGTCCGCACTCCGGCTCTCCCGTGTGCGCGCGCTGGCTCAACGTGTTGAATCGTTGCTGACCCGGCGCTACCAACACCGAACGTGGTTCGTGCGCAGCCGCCGCCCGTCGATCCCTCCAGGCGATGCGGCACGTCAGAGTTCCGCGCACTATGAGATATTCATAAGCTACAGCAATGAGTGTGCTGGAATCTGTGACGATGTGCGGCGGATTCTGGAAGAGCGGATGGGATTCAGGGGCGAGGTCTTCATCGATCGGCACCGTATTCCTGGGGGCACCAGATGGCTGGCGGAGATCGAAGACGCTCTAGATCAGGCCCGGTACGTCTTGTTGCTGGCGACGGAAGAGGCGGTGCGGAGGCCTGAATGGATCCAGAGGGAGTTGACGGCCGCGAAAGCTCGCGAGACACTTGCCGATCCCGAGAAGCAGTTGAAAATCATCCCGGTGGAGTTCGACGAAGGAGCGAGCACCGTACTTCTCGGAGACGACAGCTGGCAGTACATCAAGGCCACACGGGACGGCGACTCGTGCGCCGACCCTGAGAAACTGGAGCAAGATCTAAGGGCCGCGCTTCTCCACCGAAGCCCGCGTCTCGCAAGAGCTCGGATCAATCTCGAGGAACATCGCAAGGACACCCAGTCATGGGTGGACGACAACTTGCCGTCCCCCTCCTTCTGGGAGAACATCTGGGACGGCTTCATCTCAGGATCAGAGGCGGTCGCCATCGTCGCTCCCGGCGGGCGGGGTAAAACCGTGGTCGCCGCACACTATGTGGATCGCATGCTCAGGCGACAGAAGACCTATCCGATCGTGGTGCGACCGGAGATCCTAGATCAGGGCATCGATGTCTTCGCGCGCCATCTCGGGGCCCTGGACGCGCGAGACTTTCCCGGCCACATGACCGTCCTGCAGGAGGAATTTGGCATACAGGTGTTCTTCGTCGTCGACGGGCTCGACCAAGCGCAGCTCGCCGACGATCCGGATCACTCACGGACCGTGGACATGCTGCTACACCTTTCCGTCGCAGGCCGGCTGGTGCTCACCTGTCGCAACGACGTCTGGGATTCGGCCTACAAGGAGCGTCTCCCGTTCGCGGTGCGCGAGGTGGAGGAACTGGACGGCAGCATGGTGTCGCACCTGCTGCCCGGCGCCTCCGGAAATAAGCTGCTACGGACACCGTTCTTCCTCGACTTTGCCATCCGTCGGCGAGAGAAGTGGGGGATCATCCCGCAGACCGAAATCGGATTCCTCCTGCGCTTGTTCGGTGACGCGGAAAGCGAAGGCGGGGCGCTCCCCGATTCCGCTGGTCCTCGCAAACGGGCGATCATTCAGGCTCTCGCGGAACTGCAGTTGAATGAACTGAACTACGAGATACCTCGGCGTGCCGTGGAGGCCGGCACGCACCTGCCCCCTCAGGTCTTCCAGCAAGCCGTCAAGAAGCTGAAGGATGAGCGTCTCGTGCTGGAGCGAGCCCCCGACAGCCTGCTGAGCGACTTCAGGGAGCCGACGCTACGCCTGGCCCACGACATGCTCGACTGCTTCTCCATGGCACGCGTCGTCTACGACTCCGAGGACCGGCACGCGTCGGCGATCTCCGTATGCCGTAGGTCGGAACGCGAGTGCGGATGGTCCGTCTTGTCGATGCTGGTACGTCTGGCTCACCATCATCATGAGGAGGACCTGCTCAGGACGCTTTTTGGAGAGTTTCTCAGAATCCTGGACCGCAAAAGGTGCAACGACATCTACATGGCTCAGACGTGGGCGGTCACCTACGTATTGCGTGAGCAACTTCCCATGCTGCTTCCGCTCGTCATCGAGGCACTGCGTGGCACTCCGGTGCCAAATCTGCGTCCCGGCGCCGAGGACATGGCAGGAAGCAGGATCGGTGAGGGCGCCCAACTGACCCAGGACGCGGCCAGCAGCGTGGCTTCGGCTTTCCTTGGTTTGGAGAACGGCGGCGACATCGCCGACGCCCCCCGCGTGGTGCCCGTTCTGACGGAAGGACTGGCGAAGTGGGAACTGAAGGGCAGATTCATCGACGCGCTGGCCCGATACAACACTCGTGAGGTGCAGACAGCCCTCGTGGACTTCGGTAACAGGGTGCTCGACACCCGTGAGGATCTGCCGTGCCTGCGGTATGTCGCACGGGGCCTCAACCGATTCGAAGCCGACCACGCCACGATCATGTTGCTGGAACGCGTAGCCCACGATCCCGAGATCGACCCTGTGACGAGAAGACGTGCCTATGAGGTCTTACGCCGTCATGATGGCCGTCCCGTGCCCGATCGCACCGAACATGAGATCATCTACGGCCTCGCGCTCGAGGACGAGCAAGGTCGTACGTCCGACTGGGACGTCGTGCGGGAGTATGCCGCCTTCGTTCAAGACGAGACGCCCAGAAGACGCATGCGTGGCCTTCCCCGATTCGGGATGGAGGTATGCCATGCACTTATCGCATCGTTCCAACATCAAATGGTGTACGTAGGGTCGCCTGTCGCTGCCGCTCTCGGCTGCTTTGATGAACCCATGGCTCGTGATGCTCTGCTAGACCAGTTGATCAAGGACGTCCTTCCCGCGGAGATCAGGGATGCGTGCCTGGACGCGCTTCGGCGGCAAATGGAACGAAAGTCTGACGCCTGGCAGCGTCAGCAATGTCGGCTACTTCTCCTCCAGACCTCCAGAATCGCTCAGTCTCGAGGGGCGGAACCCGTTGCCCGGGAACTCACACGGCTCGCTTGCACCGGCCAGGAGCGAGAGGGGTGGTTCGTCGACTCAGGAGCGCTGGAGGTCATGCGGCCTTGGCCTTTGGATCGCGCTCTTTCACTTCGAACGCGGATCGATGACGTCCCGATAGACGCCGAGATCAGCGCAACCCTCCGTGAACTGGGCAACCTCGAGACGGGGCGGAACCTCGAGCAGAAGTTCCGCTTCACCGATCTCGAGTACACGCCTGACAACTCGCTGAACGTCAGCTTGGCCCCGACCACCTGGAGTGAGTCCAGGAGTTTTCACATCGCACTCGAGCGCGAGCCTCTCCGTCTGAGCCGGGGACAGGACGGCGCCTGGATAGAACCGGTGCCATTGGGAAGAACGGTTCTCCCCGGCATCGCCGTCGTGCATGGCATCGTTCTCACCTCTGACGCTCAGGTGCTCTTCGCCCAGCGAAACCCGAAAGTCGGCTATGCGCCCCTCCACTGGTCGGCGAGTTTCGAGGAACAGCTCAACGACAAGGATCTCGGCCTTGAGCACGATCCGTTCATCCAGGCCGCATGCCGGGGATTCCTGGAAGAGTTCGGCTGTGAGATCAGCCCTTCACGAGTTTCCGTCCTTTCGGTCGCGCTGCAGATCGATCTACTCAATCTGGGGGTCGTCGCCCTGCTCAGACCGATGTTGTCCGCTCGAGAGATTCAAGATCGGTGGGCTGAAGGCGCCACGGACGGCTGGGAAGCCAACCAACTGGGCTGGCTTCCCGTCGCGTCCCTCAACGAGGTCATCAAAGGCCAGTCGAAAATTTTCAGTCCGTTGCACGTCACGTCGCGACTGCGGTGCGCGCTCCTGTCTCGCTGGTCGACGGCGAATCCGATCTAGCGGCCCGAGAGCTCCGGCGTCCTCGGGGACCGCTCCGCGTCATCGGAGGACGCCGCCGTCCCCGACAGCTCGGCCAGGACTTCTGTCAGGCGGTCGACGGCCCAGTTCAGGTCTTCCTCTGAGACTACGAGTGGGGGTGCGAGGCGGATCGTGGAGCCGTGGGTGTCCTTGGCCAGGACTCCGTGCCGCATGAGGGCCTCGCAGACCTCGCGGCCGGTGGCGATGGACGGGTCGATGTCCACACCGGCCCACAGGCCGCGTCCCCGCACCGCGACGACGCCGTGGCCGCCCTCGCCTGCGGGCCCGATGAGGGCGCGCAGCCGCTCGTGCAGGACCGCGCCGAGCTCGCGGGCCCTCGCCTGGTACTCGCCGGTCCTCAGCAGGTCGATGACGGCGCCGCCCACGGCGCACGCCAGGGGGTTGCCGCCGAAGGTCGAGCCGTGCTGTCCCGGCTTGATGACTCCGAGGACGCCGGCGTCGGCGACCACGGCCGACACCGGGACGACGCCGCCGCCGAGCGCCTTGCCCAGCACGTACATGTCGGGGACGACGCCCTCGTGGTCGCAGGCGAAGGTGTCGCCGGTGCGGCCGAGGCCCGACTGGATCTCGTCGGCGACGAACAGGACGTTGTTCTCGGTGCAGATCTCCCTGACCTGCCGCAGGTAGCCCGCCGGCGGCACGAGCACGCCAGCCTCGCCCTGGATGGGCTCCAGCAGCACCGCCACCGTGTCAGGAGTGATCGCCGCGCGGATCGCCTCGGCGGAGCCGTACTCCACGATCGTGAAGCCCGGCGTCGCGGGACCGAAGCCGTCGCGCGCGTCGGGGTCGGTCGAGAAGCTGACGATCGTCGTGGTGCGGCCGTGGAAGTTGTCCGCCATGACGATGATGTTCGCCCGGTCGGGGGCGACGCCCTTGACCTCGTACCCCCACTTGCGGGCCACCTTGATCGCGGTCTCGACGGCCTCGGCTCCGGTGTTCATCGGCAGGACCATGTCCTTGCCGCACAGGTCTGCCAGGCCCTCGCAGAACGTCGCGAACTGGTCGTGGTAGAAGGCGCGGCTGGTCAGCGTCACCCGCTGGAGCTGCTCCTGGGCGGCCTTGAGGATCGCCGCGTTGCCGTGGCCGAAGTTGAGGGACGAGTAGCCGGCCAGGCAGTCGAGGTAGCGCCTGCCCTCCACGTCGGTCACCCAGGCGCCGCGCGCCTCGCGTACGACGACGGGCAGCGGGTGGTAGTTGTGGGCGCTGCGCCGCTCGCTCAGCTCGATGATCTCAGTGGTCGTGCTCATACGCGGATCTCCAAGGTGCAGCACTTCGGGCCGCCGCCGGCCTTGCGCAGCTCGCTGAGGTCGACGGGGATGACGTTGAGGCCCCGGCGCTTGAGGTCCAGGGCCAGCTCGCCGGCCTCGACGTTGATCACGACATTGTGGCCGTCGCTGACGGCGTTGAGGCCGAGTACCGCCGCGTCGTCCGCCGAGGCGATCACGGCGTCGGGGAACATGCGCTGGAGCACCTCGCGGCTGCCCGGCGAGAACGCGCCCGGGTAGTACGCCACGTTGCGCCCGTCGATCGGGAACAGCGCGGTGTCCAGGTGGTAGTAGCGGGGATCCACGAGCTGGAGGGTCACCACGGGGCGGCCGAGGAACTCCTGGGCCTCCTTGTGCGCGGTGATGGCGGTGCGGAAACCGGTGCCCGCCAGGATCACATCGTCCAGGGTGAGGAAGTCGCCCTCGCCCTCGTTGGTCTCGGTGGGCTCCATCGTGGCGTCGAAGCCGTTGTCGGCGAACCAGCGCAGGTAGGCGGGGCCCTCGGCGGCGCGCTCGGCGTTGGCGAACCTCGCCCCGTACACCCGGCCGCCGACCACCAGGGCGCCGTTGGCGGCGAACACCATGTCCGGCAGTCCGTCGATGGGGTCGATCAGGCTGACCTGGTGGCCCAGCTCCTCATAGGCGTCCTTCAGCTGCTCCCACTGGCGCACGGCGGTGGCGGCGTCGGCCCCCGCGTCAGGGTCCATCCAGGGGTTGATCGCATATTCGACCGCAAAGTAGTCGGGACGACACATAAGGTAGTGCCGGCTGTGCGCCATGTATCACTCCGTTGGAAAACGGCTGGTCAGGGATGGCTTCAGCCTAGGAATCGCGGCAGGTCCGAGCCAGGCGCGGAGCTTGCGCGCTTCCGGCGATCGGTTGCGTGGTTCGACCGTTTCATGGCGATTCGTTGCGTGGTCCCGCGATGCGGTTTCACGGGGCACTTGGGCGCGACGTCGCAGGTCACGATATGTTTCGCCGACGTCTCGGGCCGGTGTCCGCCACGTCACACGGGGCGTCGCTCGGGTCGCCCGGGACACGGGCTCAGGTCGCCCGGGATGCGGGGTGCGGGTCGGCCGGGGCGGGGCTCAGGTCGGCCGGGGCGCGGGCTCAGGTCGACTGGGGGACGCCGTCGCGGGCGTGCGGGGTGTCGATGAGGCGCGACAGCACGATCGCGCTCTTGGTGCGGATCACGAACGGCTCGGCGGCGACCCGTTCGATCACCTGCTCGACGTGCCGGACGTCCTTGGCGCGGATGTGCAGCAGCGCGTCGGCCTCGCCGGTGATCGTGCAGGCGGAGATCACTTCAGGATGGCGGGAGACGGCCATGCCGATCTCGGCGGGGGAGGTCTTGCCCCGGCAGAACAACTCCACGTACGCCTCGGTGGTCCACCCCAGCGCCGAGGGCTCTACGAGGGCGGTGAAGCCGGTGATGGCGCCGCTGCTCAGCAGCCGGTCGATCCGCCGCTTGACCGCAGGGGCGGAAAGCCCGATCTGGTGCCCGATTTCGGCATAGGTCGACCGGGCGTCCTCGACCAGGGCCCCCACGATCGCACGATCAAGCGCGTCCAACTCCACGGAGAACTGTATACACGCCGGTTCACCCGCGGCACACAATCAGGGGTCACTGCAAACTTTACGTGACTCTAAGTTTGGTGTTACTGTGATCGGCATGATTCATGCCAGAGGTCTCAGCCGGACCTACACCTCCAAGACCGCCACCGTGGAGGCCGTCCGCGGGGTCGACCTCGACGTCTCACCGGGCGAGATCGTCGGATTCCTCGGCCCGAACGGCGCGGGCAAGACCACCACACTCCGCATGCTCACCACCCTGCTGCGCCCCACCGGCGGCACCGCCACCGTCGCGGGCCGCGACCTGCTCACCGAGCCCGCCGAGGTCAGGCGGCGCATCGGGTACGTTCCCCAGGGCGGCACCATCGGGCCCGCGTCCCTGGTCGGCGCCGAGCTGGCGCTGCAGGCCCGGCTGTACGGGCTGGACGCCGCGATGGCCCGCACCCGGGTGGACGAGCTGCTCGCCGGGCTGGAGCTGCCCGGCGCCCAGGGCCGTCCCGCCGCGTCGCTGTCGGGCGGCGAGCGCCGGCGCGTCGACATCGCGATGGGGCTGCTCCACGAGCCCGACCTGCTGTTCCTGGACGAGCCGACGACGGGGCTCGACCCGCAGAGCAGGGCCGGACTGTGGGACCACCTCAGGCGGCTGCGCGCCGAGAGCGGCCTGACCGTGTTCCTCTCGACCCACTACCTGGAGGAGGCGGACGCGCTCTGCGACCGCGTCCTGATCATCGACGGCGGCCGCATCGTCCGCGAGGGCGCGCCGCAGGCGCTGAAGGCGGAGATCGGCCCCGGCGCGACGCTCGACGAGGTGTTCCTCGCCGTCACCGGCCGCGCCCTGCGCCAGGAGGCCGCCGCGTGACCGCGCTCATCCTGGCCCGCCACTACGTGCGGGAGACCATGCGCACCAAGGCCGCCCTGGTGTTCGGCGCGCTCCAGCCGGTGCTGTTCCTGGTGCTGTTCGGCCCGCTGTTCGCCCGCAGCGGCGTCGGGTCGTGGGAGGTGCTCGTCCCGGGCCTGCTGGTGCAGCTCGGCCTGCTGAGCGCCGGCATGAGCGGGTTCGGCATCGTCTTCGACCAGCGGTTCGGCGTGCTCGAACGGCTGCGGGTCACGCCCGCGAGCCGCATGTCCCTGCTGCTCGGCCGGGTGCTGAAGGACGCTCTGGTGCTGATGATCCAGGCTGTCGCGCTGATCGTGCTCGGGTACGCGCTCGGGCTCCGCGCGCCGCTGCCCGGCGTGCTGCTCGGCCTCGGGCTCGTCCTGGTCCTCGCGGTGGGCCTGTCGTCGCTGTCGTACGCGCTGGCCCTGACGCTGAACCAGGACCTCTTCGCCCCCATCATGAGCACGGTGCTGGTGCCGCTGCTGCTGTTGTCGGGGGCGCTGCTGCCGATGTCTCTGGCGCCGGGCTGGCTGGACGTGCTGTCGCGGCTCACCCCGTTCCGCTACGCCGTCGAAGCCCTGCGCGCGTTGTTCGCGGGGACGTACACCTCGGCGTCCGCCCTGGTCGGTGGGGGCGTGACGGCGCTGTTCATGATCGTGTGCGTCGTCGTCGGCACCCGCCGCTTCCACGCGGAGAACGCCTGACGGTCTCGCGAAGAACGTCCGGCGCCTCGCGGAGAACGCCAGACGCCTCGCGAGGAACGCCTGACGCCGCGCCGCGATGCGACGGCCTCCGTAGCCGGTGTTGTGCCGGCTTCCACGGGCGGCGGTCGCGTCGCGGCGGTCGCGGCGGTCGTGCTCCGGCCTCGCCGGTCAGGCCTTCTCGGCCTCGCCGGTGGCCTGCTCCATGGCGTCCTCGGGGGAGGCCTCAAGGTCGTCGGACGCCTGGGCGAGCGCGGTCTGCTTGTCCAGGCGCACCCAGCTCGTGATGCTCTCGATCGCGAAGAGCACCCCCAGGTACACCGACATCACCGCCACCACCCAGGTGAGCGCGCCGACGGCCGCGCCCACGCCCAGCAGCAGCAGCCGGACCTCCCAGCCGAGCCCGGCCTGGAACACCCACGGGGCCGGCCAGATGCTCTGCCGCGTCCGGTACACCGTGTCGTAGGTGTGGTAGCCCACGACGTAGATCAGCACGAACAGCAGCCACTTGGGCATGTCGGCGGCCAGGCCGAGAATGATGATCGTGAGGAACTCGACGGTCCTGATCAGCGGCGGGACCAGCCAGTCGAACCGGCCGAGGTGGTCGCGCGCCGCGGTGGGCACCATCAGCACCACCATCACCAGCACCGGCAGCAGCATGATCGGGCCGGTGCCGGCGGACAGCACGCCCGTCGCGCCGATGGCCGCCACCGCGACCAGGGTGACCAGCCCGGCCGGCACCGGAGGCAGGCCGGGGCCGAGCTTGCCGCGCAGCAGCGCCACCAGCGGGCCGTCGTCACGGTAGGCGAGCAGGCGTGCCGTCTGGACGCGGCGGCGTTCCTCGTCCGGGTCGGGGGCGGGGACGGGCGTGGTCTGCGGGTGGGTGATCATGCGAGCGACCTCATGAGACGTCCGGTGAGGGTGTAGGTGCCCGCGACGCAACCCCAGATCACGAGCGTGAGGAACGTGACCCGGGGCTCGAACAGAGCCGCGGTGATCGCGATGGCGGCGAAGCGCTCACCGATGGGGAAGACGATCATCTTGCGGGCCCAGTGGACGGCGCGGAACCGTCCGGCCCTGGTCCACATCTTCAGCAGGCCGCGCACACCCGTGCTGCGCGAAGCCTTGCGCTGCTCCAGCGCGTCGCGCAGCTGCCGGTCGTCGGCGACGGTCAGCGCCAGCGTCGGCAGCGGGTTCGGCGGCTTGCGCCGGCTGGCGGCGCCGTAGGAGAAGTCGAGCAGGTGGCGCACCGACTGCACGGACAGGGCGATCAGCGCCAGCGTCCACACGTCGCCCTGCCCGGCCACCACCGAGCCGACGGCCAGGCCGGCGAACACGACGTACTCCTTGGCGCGGTCGAACGTCGCGTCGAGCCACGCGCCGAGCACGCCGAACTTGCGGGCGTACCGGGCGACCTGGCCGTCGACGCAGTCGAAGACGAAGGCGAAGTAGATGAGCAGCCCGCCCGCCACCGCGCCGGCCCGCGTGCCCGTGGCGAAGGCCAGCGCCGCCAGCACGCCGAGGGCGATCGAGATGAGGGTGACCTGGTTGGGCGTCAGCCCGCGCCGCGCCGCCCACCGGGCGATGAAGCGGGAGTAGGTGCTGACGAAGAAGGTGGTGAAGAAGCCGTCGGCGCCCTTGACCGCGTTGTTCAGGCGCGCGCGGTCCTCGTCGTAGGTCGCCATGACGGCCACGGCCTCGTCCGCCTCGGCCTGCGTGCCGACGCGGGAGAAGAACAGGTCTCTGCGACCGCGCGTGCCGACCGAGACGCCCTTGCGGACCAGGCCGAGCACGAGCAGCTGGACCAGGTCGTCCTCGGGGCCGAACAGGTGGGCCAGGTCGGCCAGCTCGCGCGCCGCCTCGGCGAGCGTCGCCGCGTGGCGCTGGTGCAGGTGGAGCGGGCCGAGGAGCACGGCGTTCGGCCGGGTGACCGCGTGGTGGGCGGAGCCGACCGAGATGACCCGTGAACGTCCCACGCGCGAGCGGACCGGAAGCCCCTCGAAGACGTGGTCGCCGATCTCCGGCTCGGCCTCCTCGATCGGGATCTCGTACCCAAGCGGCTCGCCGTTCTCGTCCTCCGGCCGCGGCTCCTTGGCGATGAGCGCCAGCGCCCCCCGCTTGGCCTTGGTGATCTGGTAGATCAGCTCGTCGTGGATCACGACGCCGGCGGGGATGAGGAACAGGTTGTCCGTCGCCCGCTCGGCGACCTCGGCGATCGCGCGCAGGGCGGCGGCCAGGTCGGCGGACTCCACGACCTCGCCGGGGAAGGCGCGGTGGTCGCCGGCCTCCTCCGGCCGCACGATGGCGACGGGGTCGGGATCCATCGACACGGCCTGGCCGTAGAGCCGGTCCAGGACGGTGGGTGAGCCGGGGAGCGACGTCAGCGCCAGGCGACCGGGCGGGACGTGTGGTTCAGGGGAACCGATCGGGCCGGGCGAGGCGCCCAGCAGGACCACGCGGGTCATGTCACCCTTTCAGGCAGCGTGCAGGGGGCGGAGGCGATTTTCAGGGGGTGTCGCCAGGGGGCAAAGTTTAGTGACTGTTCTCGCTAAGGATGCCATCCAGGGTTGACCCGAGATCGATTCGTCGCTTGCGGGAGTCTCATCCGGATTCATGAGCCTCAGAGGCATTCGCCGGATTTGCTCACGCGATGTACCCGCTCCTGGTGAGCGACCGTCCTGTCCCACCCTCCCATGAGCAAGCCGGTCGCCGGGAGGCGCGTCCGATTCGTCCATCGGGGGTGTCGCGTCCCTAGACTGGGCTGGTGAACCTGTACCGCGACGAGGGCATCGTGCTGCGCACCCAGAAGCTGGGCGAGGCCGACCGCATCGTCACGGTCCTGACCAAGCGCACCGGCAAGGTGCGCGGGGTCGCCAAGGGCGTGCGGCGCACCAAGTCCAGATTCGGCGCGCGGCTCGAACCCTTCACCCACGTCGACCTGCAGCTCCACACCGGGCGCTCGCTCGACGTGATCACCCAGGCCGAGACGCTCAGGCCGTACGGCGAGGCCCTGGTCTCCGACTACCCGCGCTACACCGCGGGCACCGCCATGCTGGAGACCGCCGACCGTCTCACCATGGGGGAGAAGGAGCCCGCGCTGCGGCAGTTCCTGCTGCTCGTCGGGGGCCTGCGCGCCCTCGTCGAAGGAGGGCACGAGGCCAGGCTGGTCCTCGACGCCTACTTCCTGCGCTCGCTGGCCGTCGCCGGGTACGCGCCCGCCCTGGAGTCCTGCGCGCGCTGCTCGACCCCCGCGATCAGGGCCTTCGCCATCCCCGCGGGCGGCGTGGTGTGCGGCGGCTGCCGTCCGCAGGGCGCCGCCGTCCCGGCCGCCGAGACGATCGGCCTGATGATCGCGCTCAGCCGGGGCGACTGGGCCTCCGCCGACGCCTCCGAACCCCGCCACCGCGCCGAGTGCAGCGGCCTGGTCGCCGCTTACCTGCAATGGCATCTCGAACACGGAATACGCTCACTACGGCACGTCGAACGCGTCTGAACGCCGCGCCGGCAGCCCCGGCCGCCCGGGCGCCCCGGTCGGCTCGTTCGCCGGAGCCGCGCACCTTCGGATCCATCCACAGGAGAAGCAGACCGTGAACGTCCGTCCACCCACCCCGCACCCCTCAGGCGCCGTCCCGCCGCCGATCCCGCGCGACCTGATCCCCCGGCACGTCGCCATCGTCATGGACGGCAACGGACGCTGGGCGAAGGTGCGAGGGCTGCCGAGGACCGAAGGTCACAAGGCCGGTGAAGCATCGCTCTTCGACGTGATCGAGGGGGCGATCGAGCTGGGCATCCCGAACCTGTCCGCCTACGCCTTCTCCACCGAGAACTGGCGTCGCTCCCCGGACGAGGTCCGCTTCCTCATGGGGTTCAACCGGGACGTCATCCGCCGCCGCCGCGACCAGCTGCACGCCATGGGCGTACGGGTGCGCTGGGCGGGCCGTCCCGGGCGGCTGTGGAAGAGCGTCATCAAGGAGCTGCAGGACGCCGAGGAGATGACCCGGAACAACCGGACGCTCACCCTGCAGTTCTGCGTCAACTACGGCGGCCGCGCCGAGATCGTCGACGCCGCCGTGCGGCTGGCCCAGGACATCGCCGCCGGCCGCGTCAAGGCCGGCAAGGTCTCGGAACGCACCTTCGCCCGCTACCTCGACGAGCCGGACATCCCCGACGTCGACCTGTTCCTGCGCTCTTCGGGTGAGCAGCGCACCTCCAACTTCCTGCTGTGGCAGTCGGCGTACGCCGAGATGGTCTTCCTCAACCAGCTCTGGCCCGACTTCGACCGCCGCGACCTGTGGCAGGCCTGCGAGATCTACGCCAAGCGCGACCGCAGATACGGCGGCGCCCTCCCCAACCAGGTCTGACATCCGACCCGGTGGACAGACTCGGTGGTCCGGCGGTCGGTCAGACTCGGCGGCGGGCGCGGTAGGCGGCGACGTGCATGCGGTTGCCGCAGGTGCGGCTGTCGCAGTAGACCCGCGACCGGTTGCGCGACTCGTCGACGAAGACCCGGTCGCAGTCGGGGGCGGCGCAGGTGCGCAGCCGCTCCCACTCGCCGTCGACCAGCAGGTGGGCCAGCGCGACCCCCAGCTCGGCGGCCAGGTGCTCGGCCACCGGCGCCCCCTTGGCGAAATAGTGCACGTGGAGGGGGTAACCGTCGTGCTGGGTCAGATGGGCGGTGATCCGCGTGCGCTCGAGCAGCACGTTGAGCCGGGCGACCGCCGCCGCGGCGTCGGAAGCGGAGAAGATCGCAAGGAACGTGTCGCGCAGGGTGCGGACCTCGCGCAGGTCGGCCGGGCCGACGCCGTCCACGCCGCTCAGCTCGTGCCGCCGTACGTAGGCCTCCAGATCGTCCACGTCGGTGAGGGCGTCGTACCCGCCCGTCTCCGGGGCGGTGTTCACCAGGTCGGCCACGGCGGCGAGCGAGCACACCATGTCATGGCTGAATGGCATGTCATCTCCTGCCGGGTGCTGGACGAGGACAGGGGCGCGGTGGCCGGCCCGCGACACAGGCGGTGTCCGCGGCCCGGCCTTCGCCGTCACGGAAGCGTATCCCGTAACAGGCCGGCGAAGGGACGTTCCGACGGCCACGAGATGCTCACCCCACCGGGGCGGACGCGGTCCGAGATCGACCTCAGGACGAACGCCCGGTGGTCCGGGACGGACACCATGAGCGCGCGGAGGCGGACGGTCAGCCGGCGGAGGCCAGGGCGGTGCAGTTCGCGCAGGTGCCGAAGATCTCCATGGTGTGCGTGATACCGGTGAACCCGTGCTCCGCGCCGATGGTCTCCGCCCAGCGCTCGACGTCCGGCCCGGCCACCTCAACCGTGCGCCCGCAGTTGCGGCAGACCAGGTGATGGTGGTGGGTCCCGGTGGCGCACGCCCGGTAGACGCACTCGCCGTCGTCGGTGCGCAGCACGTCGATCTGACCCGTCTCGGACAGCGACTGCAGGGCCCGGTACACCGTGGTCAGGCCGATCTTGGCGCCGTCGGCCCGCATCTGGGCGTAGATGTCCTGCGCGCTGCGGAAACCGTCGCTGTGGCTGAGGATCTCGCGCACCGCGGCTCGGCGGCTCGTCATGGGGCGGCCTTCCTCTCGTGGCGTGGAAACGCACCTGTGATCTTCATGGGCCGATCTCCCGCGCGCGGCTCCGGCGCAGGAACCTTCCGGCGCCGAGGGCCAGGACGAAGCCCGCGAGCGCGAGCAGGACGATGGCGGCGCCCGGCGCGACGGACGCGTAGAACGCCGAGGTGAGCCCGCCGACGGTCGACACCACGCCGAGGGCCATCGCCAGCAGCATCGTGGTGCGGAAGCCGCGGGTGATCTGCTGGCTGGTGGCCACCGGCACCACCATCAGCGCGCTCACCAGCAGCAGCCCCACCACGCGCATCGCGATCACGACGGTCAGCGCGGCGGTGACCGCCACGAGCAGACTGAGGAAGCGCACCGGCAGCCCGCTGACCTTGGCGACCTCCTCGTCCTGGCAGAGGACGAACAGCTCGCGGCCGAAGGTGGCCACCACGCCGAGCACGAACGCCGCCAGCACCGTGATGACCCACACGTCCTGCGTGGTGACGCTGCTGATGGAACCGAACAGATAGGACGTCAGCGTCGAGTTGCTGCCGCCGGGGGCGAGCCCGATGAGCAGCACGCCGCCCGCGATGCCCCCGTAGAACAGCAGCGCCAGCGCCACGTCGCCCGTGGTGCGGCCACGGGCGCGGACCAGCTCGATCGCCACGGCTCCGACGATGGACACCAGGACGGCGGTGAGCACGGGCGCGGTACCGGTGAGGAAGCCGAGCGCGACCCCGGTGAGGGCCACGTGGCCGATGCCGTCGCCGAGCAGCGCCAGCCGCCGCTGGACGATGAAGGTGCCGACGGCGGGGGCGGCGAGGCCCACCAGCAGCGCGGCGATCAGCGCCCGCCACATGAAGTCGTACCGCAGCATCTCGATCACTGGCCGGCCCCCGCGCTCATCGGGCCGCCGGACACGTCGTAGGCGTGCGCGCGCTCCTCCTCGTGCCCCGGATGCGGGTGGCATCCGGTGTCGGTGTCGAAGATCGGTCCGTCGTGGGCGACCGTGCCGTCCCGCAGCATGATCGAACGGGTGATCAGCGGCGCCATCGGACCGAGCTCGTGCGCGACCAGGAGCACGGTCTTGCCCTGCTCCACCAGGCTCGCGAGCGTGCCCGCCAGATGCCGCTGGTTCTCGGCGTCCACGCCGGCCGTCGGCTCGTCCATGACGAAGGTGTCGGGCTCGCCGGCCAGCGCGCGGGCGATGAGCACCCGCTGCTGCTGGCCGCCGGAGAGCCGGCCCACCGGGTCGCCCGCGATGCCGGCGAGCCCCATGGCCTCCAGCGCCCTGGCGACCGCCGCGCGGTCGTCGCGCCCGGTGCGGCGCAGCCGGCGCTGCCGGGCGACGCGGCCGGAGGCCACCACCTCGCGGACGGTGGCCGGGACGCCGCCGCCCACCGACAGCCGCTGCGGCACGTACCCGATGCGCCACCAGTCACGGAACCGGCCGGGCGGCACGCCGAACAGCTCGACCGAGCCGGCCGACAGGGGGGTCAGTCCGAGGAGCGCGCGGATGAGCGTGGACTTGCCCGAGCCGTTGGCGCCGAGGACCGCGACCACCTCGCCGGTCTGGATGCGCAGGTCGACCCCGCGCAGCACGGGACGCCCGTCCAGGCTGACGTGCCCCTTCGCCATGGTGAACGCGACCTGCGTGGCCGAACGCGACGCCTGCTGGGACGCGGGGGCCTGCGCGGCCACGCCGGTGCCCTGTGCTGAGCGGATCATGAGCATCCAAGTGCGGTGCGGAGTACGGAGAGGTTCGCGCGCGCGGCGGACAGATAGTCCCCCGCAGGGGGGCGGCTCTCGATGGGATTGAGGACCGCCGTCGTGGCTCCGACCTCCTTGGCGAGGACTTCGGAGACCTTGGGACTGACGAGCTCCTCGGTGAAGATGGTAGTCACCTTCTCCTGGCGGGCGACGCCCGCCACCTGCGCGATGCGCGCGGGGGAGGGCTCGGCCTCCGGGTCGATGCCGCTGACGCCGACCTGCTTGAGCTTGTAGCGGTCCGACAGGTAGCCGAAGGCGGTGTGCGCGGTGACGATCGTGCGGCCGGCGCACGTGGAGAGCCCCTGGGTGAACTCCTTGTCGAGCGTGCCGAGCTCCCCGGCCGCCGAGGACGCCCGGCCGGCGTACCCGGCGGCGTGCGCCTGGTCGACCCGCCCGAGCCGCTCGCCCAGTGCGGTGACCATCGTCGCGAAGCGGTTCGGGTCGAGCCAGAGGTGCGGATCGTAGGAGACGGCCGCGCGTGCGTCTCCCGCCCGGTGCTCCTCCTCGGCGGTGGCCGGGAGGGTGGTCACAACCGAGGCGGCGTCGAACGCCCGGTCCTGCGCGTGCTGTTCGACGGCCTCGTCCACGGCCGGTTGGACGCCCTTGATGTACACGACGAGGTCGGCCCGCTCGATGTCGGCGATCTGGCGCGGGGTCAGCTCCAGGTCGTGCGGCTCGACGCCCGGCCGGGTCAGCCCGGTGACCGTCACGTCCGGCCCGCCAACGCGCGTGGAGATCCATTCGAGGGGATAGAAGGCGGCCAGGATCGTCGGCCTGCCCTGCGACCCTGCCGATGACGCCGAGCTGCCCGGGGAGCAGGCGGACGCGGCGAGCAGGGCGCACGCGCCGAGCAGGACGGCGACGGAGGCGCGGAAGGGGCGGCGGCGATATACGGGTCGTTCGTAATGATCGGAATTGGACGAAAGGGGCATCACGCTGTCAGTATGGCGGGAAATGAAAACCGTTGTCAAAATCGCCCCACCGCCACGAGGTGAGCGCATGGCGAATCCACCGCCCATGGGGATGGCCGCCCATGACGGCGGCGTCCGAGCCGGAGGCGATGTAAGAGGCCGTCCGCCCGGCGTCGTGAGCAGCCATCGGCTTGGCGCCGTGCGTGGTCGCCGGCTCAGCGCGGCGCGGCTCGGCTCAGTGACGTGATCGTCGGCTCAGTGCCGTGCGCGGTCGCTGGACAGGTGCCGGAGGCCGGTCGCCGGACAGGCGCTGGAAGCCGGCCGCCGTCAGAACAGGCCGAAGCGGCTGGCCGCCATCGCGATCAGGAACACCGTCATGACCACGCGCATCAGCCGCGCCCAGTGCCCCAGGGACGGCCAGGACATGTACGCCAGCCACGCCACGAAGCCGAGCACGGGAAGGACGGCGATGCCGCCTCGCCAGTCGGGGACGGCGAAGCCGACCAGCAACAGGATCACCAGGACGACGGGCAGGATCCAGCGTGGCAGCCCGTACAGGAAGACCAGCGGCACCGCGCTCTTGCGCTCGACCGTCCGGCGCAGCCCCGTGGCTCCGGGCGTGAGGAACTGTTCGCCGGGAGGCAGCGGCCGCGCCGCGGGACGCCGGTCGCGCGCCAAGGGGTGACCGGGCACGGCGCGCCCGCGTGCCGCGGAAGAGGACGCGGAAGAGGACGAGGAGCGCGAGGAGTCGCTGCGCTGGTGCTTGTCGGCCACGGTTCGAGCCTAACGTCGAACACCCGCGCGCTGACGCCTCGCTCCAGATGTTCTGGCGGGCTTCCACGGCGAAGCGGGACGGCGGTCCGCGCGGGGGATGGCTGCGCGCCACGCAGAGGCTGGCATGCTGGGCGGCATGCTCGCGCTCATCAGGTATTCGGTGCCCGGCTCGCGGGCCGGGGAGTTCATGGACCAGGCCAGGACGATCCTGGGGACGCTGGCCGCCCAGGACGGCTTCCTCAGCGGCCGCATCGGCAGATCGGTGGACGAGCCCGATCTGTGGGCGCTGGTCAGCGAGTGGAAGGGCGCGGGCTACTACCGTCGTGCGCTGTCGGCGGCGCGCATGGACATGTACCCGCTCATGACCTTGATGATCAACGAGCCGAGCGCCTTCGAGATCGTCGCCGGCGACCAGGAGTGACCGTTCACGGCGCGCAGGGGTGATTGTGGGCGGGGCGCGTCGGTGGTTCCCCTAAGCTTGTGGGTGATCGGGCAGGTGACGCGCCCTCTGATCGATAAACCCAACCCCGACCGCCAGCCGGATGGAGATTCTTGATGGCCCGCCGTACCGACATCATGGACACGATCGTCAGCCTCGCCAAACGACGCGGGCTCGTCTACCCGTCGAGCGAGATCTACGGCGGTCTGCGCGCGTCCTGGGACTACGGCCCGCTCGGCGTCGAGCTCAAGAACAACGTCAAGCGCGAGTGGTGGAAGTCCATGGTCCAGGGCCGCGAGGACGTCGTCGGCCTCGACTCCTCGGTGATCCTGGCGCGCGAGGTCTGGGAGGCCAGCGGCCACGTCAGGGAGTTCGTGGACCCGCTCACCGAGTGCCAGTCGTGCCACAAGCGCTTCCGCGCCGACCACCTCGAGGAGGCCTACGCCGAGAAGCACGGCGGCAAGGCCCCCGAGAACGGCCTGGCCGACCTTTCCTGCCCCAACTGCGGCACCAAGGGCGCGTTCACCGCGCCGCGCATGTTCAACGGCCTGCTCAAGACCTTCCTGGGCGCCGTGGAGGACGAGTCCGGCCTGGCCTACCTGCGTCCCGAGACCGCGCAGGGCATCTTCATCAACTACCTCAACGTGCAGCAGTCGTCCCGCAAGAAGATCCCGTTCGGCATCGGCCAGATCGGCAAGTCGTTCCGCAACGAGATCACCCCGGGCAACTTCATCTTCCGCACGCGCGAGTTCGAGCAGATGGAGATGGAGTTCTTCGTCAAGCCCGGCACCGACGAAGAGTGGCACCAGTACTGGATCGACACCCGCCTCCAGTGGTACATCGACCTCGGCATCAACCGCGACAACCTCCGGCTGTACGAGCACCCGAAGGACAAGCTGTCGCACTACTCCAAGCGCACCGTCGACGTCGAATACCGCTTCAACTTCACCGGTTCCGAGTGGGGTGAGCTGGAGGGTGTGGCCAACCGCACCGACTTCGACCTCACCACGCACGCCGCGGCCTCCGGCACCGACCTGTCGTTCTTCGAGCAGGAGTCCGGCGACCGGTACGTGCCGTACGTCATCGAGCCGGCCGCCGGCGTCGACCGCTGCGCGCTCACCTTCATGATCGACGCCTACACGGTGGACGAGGCCCCGAACGCCAAGGGCGTCATGGAGCAGCGCACGGTCATGCGGCTGGACCACCGGCTCGCGCCGGTCAAGGTGGCGGTGCTGCCCCTGTCGCGCAACGCCGACCTCTCGCCGAAGGCCCGCGACCTGGCCGCCCAGCTGCGCCGCCGCTGGAACGTCGAGTTCGACGACGCCGGAGCGATCGGCCGCCGCTACCGCCGCCAGGACGAGATCGGCACGCCGTTCTGCATCACGGTCGACTTCGACACCCTCGAAGACCACGCCGTCACGATCCGCGAGCGCGACTCCATGGCCCAAAAGCGCATCGCCCTCGACCAGGTGGACCCCTACCTCCGCCAGCACCTCAACGACTGAGGCCGCGTCCCGCCCGTCCGCACGCGGTGGCCGCCGGCGGCCACCGCGGGTCGGTCAGTCCTGCGATTTCCGCGTCTCGGCGGAGATACGGTCGACCGGCTCCGGGGCGGTCGGAGCGGTGACCCGGCGTGCCGCGTCCCAGATGTGGTCGAACTGGTCTATCCAGTAGGTGTACCAGCGTTCGCTGCGGTCGCGGGTGAGGTCGAGGTGCATGCGGGAGGGGGTCGACGCGTTGTGGAAACCGTGGATCTCCACGATCAGGCGGCCGCGTGGTGTGTCCGGGTCGATGAGGACGAGGCTGAAACCCGGGTTGTAGGAGAGCAGGCGATATCCGAACGAGCCGGCCGTCTTCCACTCGCTCATGAGCTCAAGGTGCTCCATGGTGCTGCGCAGGGCGGCGGGGAGCCGCTGGACGGGGAACTCCACCGACTCGTCCAGCTGCAGTGACGCGAGCCGCACGGCGGTCTCCTCGTTCTGGTCGAGGATCACCACCCTGACGCTCCCCCCTCTCCGGGCGAGCACGGTCTTGCGCAGAATCTCGCAGGTCTGCGCCGACAGCAGGTTGACCGCGGAGGGGGCGAACACCCGGACGTCGCGGGCGTTGGCGAACAGCGCCGACAACGGCGTCGACTCGTACACCGAGCGGTCGTGCAGGATGTCGGCGGGCGTGGTCGTCCGCGGCTCCGGCAGGGTGATCCGGTACACCAGCAGGCCCACTCCGGAGAGCAGCACCGCCCATCTGAGATTGTCGTCGAGCGCGTCGCTGAAGATCGACAGGAGCGCGAAGACGAAGACGACCGCGGTGAGCGCGTACGCGTCGATGTGCTGACGAGCCTTGACGTCTTCGAGGATCCGGCGCAGTGCGTGCACGTCCACCGCCATCGGTCAGGGATCATCCGCCCGTGCCTTTCCATTCTCGATGGACGGCGTGGCAGAATCCACCGGCCCGCGGTACTGCTCGAACCGGTGGATTCGGGGCCGGAGTACCGGGTTCGGGACCGGAGTACCGGGTTCGGGGTCCGATGGCCGGGTGGGGGCGGCGGTCGGTCGTGGCCCTGGCGCCGTGGTGTCGCCGTGCCGGAGGCCGGGGACCGGAGGGCGCGGGTTGATCAGGGGCGGTGGCGTGGTCGGTCGAGGGTGGAGGGCAGGATGTCCACGTCGTCGGCCTTGACGAAGGCCACGCGGTGGCCGAGTTGCACCTGGTAGTACAGCGTGCGGCCCCTGACGAGCCGATGGGCCGTCTCGTCGAACGTCGTCGAGTGGTGGTACTCGCCATGCGTCGCCAGCCCGACGGTGTACCGCTGCCCCCGCGGGATCGCGTACTGCAGCGGCACGATCGGCTGCACCGGCACGTCCTTCGGATAGGCCTCGGGTTCGGGGTAGGCCCTGCCGTACACCGGAACGCTCGCGCGCCCGGCTTTGGGAGTGACGATCAGCCCGGCGGCGTCGACCGCGGTGGGCGCGTCGTCCGGATTGTGGAACCACGCGCGCTGGCCGAGGTACCAGATGGCGGTCCAGTCGCCCTTGCGGCCGTCGAGGGCGTACTGCTGGCCGGTGGTGGCCCGGGCGCCGTGGTCGTAGACGTCGTAGCTCGACTCGCCGTCCGGCTTGCGGCCGATGTCCTTGACCAGGGGCGCGTCATGGCCGGGCGCGGTGTGCAGCCGCACGGACGCCGAGCCGTGCGGCCGGCAGTCCCGCTTGGCCTTCTCGCAGCCGGTGTAGCGGGGACGGTGGCGGGCGTAGTCCGTCCTGATCGTCACCAGGCCCCCGCGCGAGCCGGCCGTGGCCTCGAACGGGCTGCCCAACAGCTCGAAGTAGTGGCCCCAGTCCCAGTAGGGTCCCGGGTCGACGTGCATGCCGGCCACGGAGGCAGGCACGGTGCCCGGGACGTTGTCGTGGCCGAGGATGTGCGCGCGGTCGAGCGGGATGCCGTACCGCCGGGCCAGGTAGCGGACCAGCCGTGCGGAGCTGCGGTACATCGCCTCGGTGTACCAGGTGCCGGCCTCGGCGAGGAACCCCTCATGCTCGATGCCGATCGCCTTGGCGTTGACGTACCAGTTGCCGGCGTGCCAGGCGATGTCGCGCGTGCGGACGTGCTGGGCGACGTGCCCGTCGGACGAGCGGATGGTGAAGTGCCAGCTCACGTACGCGGGATCGTCCACCAGCCTCAGGGTCTTGCGGTAGGTCTCCTCGGTGTCGTGGATGACGATGTAGTCGATGCGCTGCCTGCGCGGCCGGTCGGACAGGTCGTGGTTGCCGTAGCCGCCGCCGGGCAGTTCGCGGTACGGCGCCGGCAGCCATTCGCAGGCCAGGTTCGCCGGGCAGTCGGTCTTCCTGCTCCCGGCCTCGCGCAGCCCCAGGCGGTCGACTTGCTCCATGCGCGGAGCGATCTCCGGTGAGGCGGGCAGCCAAACCTGCCCGCCGTCGTCGGTCATCCGGCGGGCGCCCTGCTTGAGCAGGGAGAACACCTCGTCGGCGAACCGGCGGGCGACGCGGGCGTCGGTGGCTCCCGAGTAGCGGGCCACGGCGCCGTACCAGTCGGCGGGTCGCGGGCTCGGCGGCAGGCCGAGGTCCTTCTGATGGCGGGCGAGCAGGGCGGCGCCGCCGAGGACGTTGGCGTCGGGGTCGCGGACCAGCCGGTCGACGGGGATGCCGGTGAGCCGCGCGGCCACCCCGGCCGTTCCCTTCCCGCCCTTGGTGATCGCTCCCTCCCCGGCCGTTCCTTCTCCGGTCGTTCCTTGCCCGGCCGCTTCTTCCGCTTCTTTCGCGGCCTTTCCCCGTCCGGCGCCGTGGAGTGCCCGGCGCGGGGCGGTGAGGTGCATCGGGCCGTATCCCGCGGTGACACTGGGCAGGCCCCGGTTCGCGTCCCAGCGCGACTCCAGGTACGAGACGCCGAGCAGCACCTTCTCGGGGACGCCGTACCTGGCGGCCGCGTCCCGGAACGCCTGCTGCCGGGACGAGCCGTGGCGAGGGAGATGCCGCGTGGTGGGCGGGGCGTGGCGGGGGAGACGTCGCGTGGTGAGTGGGTCGTGGCGGGGGAGGGGCTGGCCGGTGGGCGTCGGGTCGGTCCGGGGGGCGCTCCAGGCGGCCGGCGGCGCGGCGAGGCCGATGAGGAGCAGCGACGCCGCCAGCGGGACGGCGGCGGCCGGCGTACTGCGACGCATGGGCGACCCTTTCTCAGGCGGTCACGCGGGCAGTGCGGACGCTCCTGCGGGACTGCGTGAGCCCGGGATACCGACGGTCACCTTACGACTTCGCGCCCTCGCGTCCACTGATTGTCATGCGGCGTGTCAGATAGTGCTCTCCGGCTGACCGGCGCTCCATCTGCCCGCCGCTGAGGGCGCGCGGACCTAGAGAGGTGACAGGTAGGAGATTTCCTACCTATAGTGGGACGCATGCAGACCACGGACGCCAGGACGGTGTCGGAGGACCAGATCTTCACCGCTCTGGCCAGCCCGGTGCGACGGGAGGTGCTGCGGCTGCTCAGGGAGGAGGGGCCGCAGCCGGTGCAGAGTCTGGCCGGACGCTTCCAGATGGCACGCCCGAGCTTCTCCGAGCACCTGCGGGTGTTGCGGGAGGCAGGACTGGTCGCCGAGCGCAAGGCCGGGCGGCAGCGGCTCTACCGGCTGGAAGCGGCGCCGCTGAACGAGGTGCAGCAGTGGCTGCACCCGTTCGAGCGGTTCTGGCGCGAGAGGCTCGCCGGGCTGCGCGACCTGCTCGACCACATGGACGACGAACGAGACGAGCGATGAGCGACGAGGATCTGACCGACGAGGACCTGACCGCCATTCACGTCGACCAGTTCCTGGCGCACCCGCCCGCGAAGGTGTGGCGGGCGCTGACCGAGCCGGAGTTGCTCGCCCAGTGGTTCATGCCCGGCGACTTCCGCCTGCGGGTCGGTCACCGGTACACCATGCGGGCGGTCCCCATGCCGGGCACGGGTTTCTCCGGCACGGTGCTGGCCGAGGTGCTCGCGTTCGAGACGGGCAGGATGCTCCGCATCGGCTGGCGGGACGCCGACCCGGAGAACGACGCCGACTGGACGATCACCTGGACGCTGGAACCGGAAGGCAAGGGCACCCGGCTGTTCCTCCTGCACGAGGGCTTCGACCCCGACAACCCGCTCCAGCGGCGGGCCCGGAGCATCATGGACGGCGGCTGGCGGTCAAGAGTCCTGCCCGGCCTGGAATCGGCCCTCGACCGCATATAGAGCGCGGGTCCGCGTTGGACGTGCGGGTCCGCGTTGAAGGTGTGGGTCCGCGTCCAACGCGTGAGTCCGCGTTCAACGGGCGAAATCCCGTCGAACGCGTGAAGTCCCGTCGAACGCGAACCGCGTGGAGAAGACGGCTGCCGCGTCTCGGGTCCGCGACCGTGTGTAACCCCCTTGAATGCGTTATTCACCGATTGGATGAACCATGTCTGACATCGCCGAGCGGTTCGATCGTCTCGCGGGCGGCTTCCTGGCGCGCGTCGAGGCGACGCCCGCTGACCGATGGGATCACACCAGCCCATGCGCGGGATGGACGGCCCGTGACGTCGTGGCGCACGTCGTCAACGGGCACCGCGGCATCATCGCCGTCGTGCGCGGCACCCCGCCGCAGCCCTCGCACGGGGTGGGGGTGTCCGGCATGGCCGACGCGCCGCCGGTCGAGCCGGGCGCCGACCTCGCCGCCGCGTACGCCGAGGTCCGGTCGGGAATGCGCGCCGTCCTCACCGATCCGGACCTGGCCGCCACGCCTCTGCCGTTCAGCCCGATCGGCCCCGTCACCGTGGAGCGGGCGGCCGACGTCGTGGGCGCCTTGGAACTGCTCGTCCACACCTGGGACCTGGCCCGCGCCGTCGGCGGGGACGAGACCCTGGACCGCGACGCCGTCATCAGGACGCACGAGCAGCTGCGCCCGCACTACGCGGGGCTGCAGATGACCGAAGCCTTCAGGCCGGAGGCCGCGCCGCCCGCGGGTGCCGACCCGCAGACCGCGTTCCTGTGCTTCACCGGACGCCGCCCCTGACCCGTGCCGCTCCTGACCTGTGCCGGCCCTGACTTACGCCGGGCCTGACTCGTGCCGGGCCTTCGGTGGTTCAGTGGCGCCAGGCGGTCAGGACCTTTTCGACGCTGGAGCGGATCTGCTCGCGGGCGGTCATGCGGGGCACGCCGGACATCAGCAGGTCGTCGTAGTCGGTGTCCAGGTGGCGCACGCTCGCGACCACGGCGAGGGTGATCGCGTTCTCGTCCAGCACGCGCGCGGCGGCGGTGCGCCCCACCCGGCCGCTGCAGCGCACCGCGGCGTGACCGGCGATGGCCTCGGCCCGCTCGGCCGGGCAGCCGGGGAACAGGCGACGGATCTCCGCCGCCATCTCGGCCTGGAACTCGGCGTCCTCGCCGGCCCGCCGCTCGCGGTCGCGCTCCCGGCGGCGCAGCCGCACCTCTTCGTCGGCGAGGCACTGCTCCTCGGCCCGCGCCAGCGCCTCCTCCTCCACCAGCACGCCGAGCCGCTCGTACCGCTTGCGCCGCCGGTTGAAGCGGACGACAACGGCCGACAGGCCGCTCGCCTTCTTGGCGCGGCGGCTCATGGCGGCGTTCCCGGCGGGCAGGAAACACAGGTGGTCCATGTCCGCGCAGGTCAAGCAGTACGGGCGTTCGTCCTCCATGATCAGGTAGGGGCCGGTGCCCCCGCATCCGGCGCAGGACCACTCCTCAAGCGGCGCGACGGCCACGAGGTCGGGGGCCTTGTTGTGCCGCTCCTCGATCTGCCGCCGCCGCGACTCGCTCAGCCGCGGCGAGAGCCAGTGGACGCGGAACAGGCGCTCGGCGGCCTCGTCGCCGTCCGAGGTGAAGCGCAGCGGCCGCCGGTCCCGGCTCGCCGCCGCGTACGCAGCCTCGCTCTCGACCAGATCGCGGCTGAGGGCCCATTCGCGCAGGTGGGAAAGGGCCTGCTCCATCTTGGCCCTGTCCACGGACGCCAGCCGTTCCAGACTGTCGACACGGCCCTGCCGCCACCTCTCGACATGGCGGCCGTGCAGCCAGCCGAGGCCGGTGAGGACGTCGATCGCGGTCACGTGTTCGCGGGTGGCGAGGGCGACCTCCGCCGCCTGGGCCACCCGGCCGCCGAGCTTGCTGCGCACCCGTCCAACACTGCCCTAAGCGGGCGCGTGCGCACGCCGGTTTCCCTGACATGGGGGCTCGGCCGACGTAGGACGGCGGCGGGACATTCATACGGCGGTCACCCCGATGTACGCGATGGGTGAAATGATGCGGGCGGGCGAACCGGACGGCGTTCCCCGAACCGGACGGCGTCCCCATCCGACCCAGGAGCGCACGTGCATCTACTGACCAACCCCGTCAAGGACTACGCCTGGGGCTCCCGCACGGACATCGCCGAGCTCACCGGCAGGCCCGCGCCCGCGTCCGGTCCCGAAGCGGAGATGTGGCTCGGCGCCCACCCGTCCGGTCCGTCGCGGCTCGCCGGAGACGACGGCCGCACCCTGGCCGAGTTCATCGGCGCCGACCCGGCCGGCCGGCTCGGCGCGGCCACGCTCGACGCGTTCGGCGAGCGCCTGCCGTACCTGATGAAGCTCATCGCGGTCGCCCAGCCGCTGTCGCTGCAGGTCCACCCGTCCGCGCGGCAGGCGGTCGACGGCCACGCGCGCGGCGTCTACGGCGATCCCTGGCCCAAGCCCGAACTGGTGTGCGCGCTCACGCCGTTCACCGCGCTGGCCGGGTTCCGTCCCTCCGAGCAGGCCGCGATGCTCGTCGACCGGCTCGGCGTCCCCGACCTGAAGGACGTCGTCTCCCTGCTGGAGGCCGGGGCGCCGCTGAAGGCGCTGGAGGCGCTGCTCGGCAGGCGGCAGGCGGCCGAGCACATGGTGTGGGCCGCCGCCGCGGTGCACCATCCCGACTACGACCTGGTGGTGCGCCTGGCCAGGCGCTACCCGGGCGACCCCGCGTGCCTGGCCCCGCTGCTGCTGCGCAGGCACGACCTCGCTCCCGGCCAGGGTCTCTTCCTCGGCGCCGGCGTGCTCCACTGCTACCTCAAGGGCTTCGGCGTGGAGATCATGGGGAGCTCCGACAACGTCATGCGGGCCGGCCTCACCCCCAAGCCGCTCAATGTCGGCGAGCTGCTGAACATCACCGACCCCGGCGCGGTCCCGCTCGCCCTCCAGGCCGACGCCGCCGGCGTGTTCGACACCCCGAGCCCGGAGTTCCGCCTGCGCCGCCTCCACGGGGAGGGGGCGCAGGTTCGTCTGGACGGCGGAGTGCCGCGCATCCTGCTCGCCACCGGGAGGACGGCCACGGTCGGCTCCGTCGAACTGCGTCAAGGCGAGTCGGTGTTCGTCCCGGCCGCTGAGCCGGCCTACGACGCCCGCACGACCGGCACGCTCTTCGTGGCCGAGCCCGGCATCGCTCCGCAGGGCTGATACTCGCCGTCGCGTACTCGCCGGTCGCGCCGGGAGGGCAGACTGGTGGGCATACCTCGGGGCCGGAAGGGCCGGCGTCCGGGGCACCGTCGATGTGGCCGCGAAGGCGAGGACGTCCGTGAGCGTCGATCTTGGAGTCTGGTACGCGGAGACGCCTCTCACCCCCGAGGAGGCGTCCCGCAGGTACCTGGCCTGGTGCGCCGCCGAGGCGTCCACCGCTTCGGGCGCGCCTCCCGCGCGAGCCGCCGGCCGCACCGCGACGATCTCGGACGGCGGGCCGACCTCGGACGGCGAGCCGGCCATGGATGGCGACGTGCGCCTGGACGGCGGCCTGCGCTTGAGCGGCGACCTGATCCTGAGCAGCGACCTGGTCGTGAGCGACGACCTGTTCCCGAGCGACGACCCGGTCCTCTTCCTGAGCGACGGCCCGGTCGCCGGTGACACGGCCCCGGAGCCCGGTGCCGCGGAGTCCGGTGCCGGGGGGCCGGTCGCCGAGGTGGCCGCCTTCTACGACGCGCTGACCGACGAGTTCCCCGACCTCACCGACGGCGACTACCAGGCCTCGCCATGGGCGACACCGCTGACGGTCGGGGACGAGTTCGTCGTGATGTCCATCGTCTTCCCCCGTGCCGCCGAGGTCTGCCGCACGGTCCTGCGCCTCGCCGCCGACCACGACCTCGTCTGCTTCGACCCCCGCCCCGACGAGCTGTTCTTCGGCCGCCCGCCGGCGAGCTGATGTGGCCGATATGCCGGTCTTCGGAGCGTTCCAGGATCCGGGCCGGCTCAGTTCGGGGGAGGGGAGTAGGGATCGGGGGGCGGCGTCGTGCGAGTTCGCGGGGTCGCCGGTGGCGGGGGGAGCGGCGCGATCTCCCGTGCGTGGTAGGCGGTGAGGTCCTCGCCCTGGTCGTAGAGGCGGACGAGCGCGTCGAGGCAGGGGCCGACCACCTCGGGGACGGCCACCCTGCGCGCCCCGGTGTGCAGGCCTGCCCGGTCATAGAGCACCTCGTAGCACAGCGAACGTGAGAAGATCACCAGTTCCGGCAGGGGTGCGCGGTGTTCGTACTCGCGCACGGCCTCGGCGGGCAGCACCCTGACGTGCTCGCCCGCCGCCGCCCGTACCACCAGGAAGTGCATCTCCCACTGGAGGTACGGCGTGACGGGGGTCTCCACGACGCGCAGCCGCCGGAACTCCGGCAGCGTGCCGTACATCGCCGCGAGCGGGGCGTAGCGATCTCCGATCAGTGCCAGCGCGCGGTCCCAGTCGCCGTCCATCATGGCGCACCAGCTGTCGACGTCGGGCTCGTGGAACTGCTGCGCCCGTTCGAGTTTCCACATGGTGTCACGGGCGGCGGTGAAGACGTTGTCGAACTCCTGCTGGTACTCGGCGACGGGCAGGACCGGTGCATCGGCGGTGCGAAGGCGGTGAAACGGGTCCAAGACTCCTCCGTTGGCGTGACTGTGCTGGGCGTGGCCGGGGTACGGCGTCGCGGGCCGGCCCCGGGTTCTGGAACGCGGGCGGACCCGCGGGCGCCGGGCCGCGGTGGGCCGCCGGTCACTTCCGGTGGGCCGTGGCCAGGCGCGAGGCGTTCAGGAACCGCCGGACGCGATCACCGTGCCGTCGCCACCATGCCCGCGCCCAGAGCGACTGGAACCCGAGGATGACGGCCAGGGTGACCGCCGCGTCGGCGGCGCCGGCCAGACCGTCCGGAGGCCACAGCGCGCCGAGGGTCCGCACCAGCAGCGCGAACGTCGCCGGCAGCGTGACCAGCGCCGCGATCGACACGCACACCACCGTGCCGGCCGCGGCCAGGGGCGCGTACCAGTGCAGGACGCGGCGCTCGGCGGGGGGCATGGCCGCGAGGGGGTTCGGCCGGCGGCGGGCCGAGACCAGGTAGTGCAGGTACGCTCCCGCGTCCCGGTACAGGTTCCGGCAGCCGGTGAGATCCTGCAGGACGAAGTACACGTCGTTGCGCATGAAGATGAGGAACTGGCTCGCCACCATGGTCAGCGTGGTGACCATGACGACCGGCAGGAGCGGATGCCCGCCGGTGGCGACCATCAGGATGACGCAGATGGCGCAGATGGCGCCGTCCACCGCCATGCCGGCCAGGTAGACCGTCATCCGCACCCGGCGTCCCGCCAGCCAGATGCCCGACACATCGGTCTGCGCGGCCAGGAACTGCAGGCGGGTGCCCAGCCGGATCCTCCCCGGCACCCCGGCCGCGCGGGCCGTCGCGAGATGCGCGAGCTCGTGCAGGAGGATGAGCGTCCAGCCCACGGCTATCTGGGTGAGGAGCACGACCGTGCTGTGGCGGCTCCAGAGCAGGTCCCGCCAGCCGGGCATGACGTCCGGATGCAGTGCCAGCGTGACGGCCCCGCACCCGATGACCCCCGCCATGGCGGTGTGCAGCCACGGGCTGAGGGTCCAGCGCACGTGCCGCGCGGTCAGGCGCGGCAGCGTGGGGGGAGGCGGCGCGGGTGAGCCGGTCGCGCGCCCGTCGACCGCCGCGACCAGGCCCGCCTCGGTGAGCCCGGCGACGAAGCCTTCGACGTCGAGCCGGGCGCCGGTCTCGTGGAGGAGACGGCGTTCGGCCTCCTCGACGGACCGTCCTTCCTGCAGCAGCTGGATCGCGCGCAGCCCCGTGTGCGGCACGGCGACGAAGTCCCCGGACTCGACGCGGCCGACGATCCACTCGTCCCCGTCGCGGCGGAATCCGACCTCGTGGAATCGGACCAAGGTCATGGTGGCTGCGTCCCTCCGGAGAACGAGGATCGGCAGGCGGGTCCGGTCCCGCCCGCCGATCACCGTCGATCAGTTGGAGTTGCCAGAGCTGTCAGCGGTGGTTTCGATCTTGTCGAGCCTGCGGATGCTGATCGTCGCCTTTGCTTCGCTCTCGTTCTCGGAGGGCTGGACCTCGCGTTCGTCGTGAGTCATACGGCACCTTCCGGTTAGGAGCGGCCTTTCGGCTTGCCTGACGGAAACACGCGGATTCTCCGCGCCGTTCTCGGCCCGGTCAAGCCCGGTCGCCCCCGGTCGAGCCCGGGTGGTGGAACCGGAGGTGGTGTGGCCGGGGACGTGGTGGCTCTCGGGCCGAGTCGGGGAGCGACGCGGTCAGCGGTCGCCGGACGGCGCGGGCTCGTCGCCGCAGACGGGGCAGCAGGCCCGGGAGGGGTGGCGGACGTCGATGAGGTGGTCGGGGGCGATCAGGTTGAGGCCGCCGACGCGTCCGGGAGGCAGGGCGGGGACGCCGGTGAGCTGGGTGATCACCGCATGGGCCACCAGATGCCCCGAGATGCCCGCCGAGGTGGCGATCACTCCAGGTCCGCCCAGGTCGGCCGGGGTGCCGGGACGCCGCCGCGCCTGCTCGCCCGCGCTGACGCACTCGTAGCACGGGTGGCCGGGCGCGTACACGCCGACCGTCACCAGCGGGCCGCTGTACCCGCCGCCCGCCCATGGGATGCCCGCAGCGGCGCACGCCCGGTTGGCCCAGACGCGCAGGACGTGGCCGCGCGGCTCGTCGGCGCACAGCGCCAGCATGTCGGCGCCGGCGATGATCTCGGCGAGCTCCGCACGGCTGCCGGCGCGCCTGCGCTCGCCGGTGATCGTCACGTCCGAGTTGACCTCGCGAAGCCGCCGTACGGCGACGTCGGCCTTGGGCAGGCCGATGTCGGCCTCGCGGTACAGGACCTGCCGGCTCAGGTTCGACAGTTCCACGACGTCAGGGTCCACGCAGTGCAACCGGCCGACGCCCGCGGCGGCCAGCGCCCAGGCGGCGTGGCTGCCGGTGCCGCCGAGGCCGAGCACCACCACCCTGGCGTTCCTCAGCCTGAGCTGCGCCTCCCAGCCGTGCTCGCGCGGGGTCAGGTCGACGCGCCGGAAGAAGGCGTGGTTCCTGCTGTAGCGGTCGGCCTCCCGCGCGCTGAGTTCCCGCGGTGGCGCCGCGTCGGCGTCTTCCACGTACCCCGAGCCGATGAGCTGGGCGACCACGGACGCGGCCTGGCCGGGGGACAGCGCGGGAAAGCCGGCGGCGAGCCGTGCGCCGATCTCGGAGACCTGACGGGTGCCGTCCATGAGCTCCAGCGCCGCCCAGACCCACCCGTGCGGGTCTTCGATCTCGGCCGCGATGCCGTAGATCTCCCCGCCGACGCGGACGGTGCCGTCGGCGTACCGGTGCGGACGGTGCTCGGCCTTCACCCGGGGACGTCGCAACGACACCACCTCCACCCAGAAAGGATCGGTCTTGTGGTGATCATGTCAAGGGGTGGCGGGCATCCGCTGTCCGAAAAATATGGACATGCCCGTATCCTGCCGTGGTGCTGGAGTTCGCGCTGAGAGCAGCGGTACTACGTGGCCGATCGGCGCCGTGCCCGGGGCGAGGCTGATGCCGCCCCTCGATCTCGCCCAATGGGCGGTGCTGCTGTTCGCCCTCCTGCTGGTCGGCTTCGCCAAGACCGGGATCTCCGGCGCCGGCACGGTGGCGATCGCGCTGTTCGCGCTGGTCCTGCCGACCAAGAGCTCCACAGGGACGCTGCTGCCTCTGCTGCTCGTCGGGGACGTGGTCGCCGTGGTCGCCTACCGGCGGCACGCCGACTGGCCGAGGCTGCTCAGGTTGTTCCCTTGGGTGGCCGTGGGGGTGGTCGCCGGCGCCGTCGTCGTGCGCTGGGTCGACGACGCGCAGATGCGGCGGATCATCGGGGCGATCCTGCTGGTGATCATCGCCATGCACTTCTGGAACCGCAGCAGGGGATCGAAGTTCGCCGACCACCGGACGGTGGCCGCCGCCGCGGGCGTGTTCGCCGGCTTCACCACCATGACCGCCAACGCGGCCGGCCCGATCATGGCGGTGTACTTCCTGGCGGCGGGTCTGCCGATGCTGGGCTTCCTCGGCACGACCGCGTGGTTCTTCCTGACCATCAACGCCTTCAAGGTGCCGTTCAGCGTGGCCCTCGGCCTGATCACCCCCGCCACGCTCGTCTTCGCCGCGGTCACCGCCCCCGTCGTCGTCGCCGGGGGCGTGGCCGGGCGCGTGCTCGTCAAGCACATCAACCGGACCTGGTTCGAACGGCTGACCCTGGCCCTCACCTTCGTGGCCGCCGTCCGCCTGATGTTCTGACCCGCGCGCGGCCGCGCGTGACGAGGTCGGACGCCTCAAATGCCTCAGCCTGAGGGCCTCAGGCGCTCCAGACGCCTCAGACGCCTCCGGCGCCGATGGCGTGGCCGATGAGGTAAACGACCACGGCCGCGCCTCCGCCGATGAGCAGTTGCCGGCCGCCCGTGCGCAGCGGCGACCTGCCGTTGAGCATGCCGAGCAGGGCGCCCACCGTGAACAGGGCGAGGGCGGCCAGCAGCACCGCGGTGACCAGCGCGGCCGTGCCGTCGCCGAACAGGTAGGGGATGACGACCACGACGGCCCCCAGGGCGAAGGCGACGAGGCTGGACAGCGCCGCCGACCACGGCGAGCCCAGCTCGTCCGGGTCCAGGCCCAGCTCCTCGCGGGCCATGGTCTCCAGCGCGGTGGCGTGGTCCTTCATGATCGTGCTGGCGACGTGCTCGGCCTCCTCGGCGTCCAGGCCCTTGGCCCGGTAGATCAGCGCGAGCTCCTCCGCCTCGGCCTCGGGGTCGTCGCGCAGTTCCTCGGCCTCCAGCGAGATCTCCCGCTCGTAGGCCTCCCGCTGGCTGCGCATCGAGATGTACTCGCCGACGGCCATCGAGAACGCGCCGGCCAGCAGCCCGGCGAGCCCGGCGAACAGGATGGTGTGCCCGGCGGCCCCCGACCCCGCGAAGCCCATGGCCAGCGAGGTGTTGGACACCAGGCCGTCGTTGACGCCGAACACGGCCGCGCGCAACGTGCCGGAGCGGTCGCTGCGGTGCCAGCTCTCGCGCCGGGCGACGGCCCTGCCGCCCAGGCCGCCCGGGCCGCCCACGGCGGGCAGATCGCCCTGGCCGGGGCCCGTCGCCCGCTGCCGCTGGCGCAGCCGGGTCAGCACCCGGGCGTGCGAGCGCTCGTCCACGGCCATGCCGGGGTGGGCCTCGGGGTCGCCGTCGTACAGGCCCGCGTCGGCGTGCTCGGCACGCTCCACGAACGGCAGCACCGCGTCGACCGAGTAGCGGCGCGCCACCCACGAGAGAAGGCGGGTGCGCATGCTCGGCCCGCGCGGGCCGGGCACCCGCTCGCCGAGGCCGGCGAGCTTGTCCGCCCAGTGCGCGGCGTGCCGTTCCTCGACGGCGGCGAGCTGGAGGAAGACCTCCCGCCGCTCTCCCTCGGCGCCCGCGGCGAGCCCGCGGTAGAGGGCCGCGCTCTGCCGCTCGGAGTCGAGCGCGCCGCGGTAGCGGGCCGCGGCGTGCCGGTCCCGGCGGGCGCCGTCGTGCTTCTTCTCGGTGTTGCCGGTATCGGCGCTCATGGTCCGCATCTCCTGCCCGGTCGCCGTGCGAAATATCGCCCGGCGCGTCTCATCGTTGGACGTGACGGCCGCGGGGGGCGTCCGTCTGCTTCGTCCGCTTCGTCCAGGGCCCCGCGGGCGTGTCCGGCATCGGCCGCGCGGCCGTCAAGCTGGTGCGCCGTGGCCGAGGCAGTCGTGGCACACCCCGCGGAAGATGACCTGCGCCTCCTCCACCTCCCCCAGGTCGCCGCCCGGAGTGAGGCAGGGCTTCGTGTCCACGACACAGGGGACGTCGCTGACCTGCCCGCACCGCCGGCAGACGAAGTGGTGGTGCCAGCCGTCGGCCACCTCGTACACCGCCGCGCCCGGCCCGACGTCCGCGCGCAGCACGACGCCCAGGTCGGCCAGCGTGACCAGCGCGTTGTAGACGCTGGTGCGGGGCATGGCGACGCCGCGCCCCGCCAGGTGCGCGTGCACCTCGTCGGCCGTGCGGTGCCCGCCCATCAGGCGCAGCGCGTCGGTCACGGCCAGTCGCGGCCGCGTCGCCCGCAGCCCCGCCGCCCGCAGCGACGCCACGGTGTCACCGGCGAACTCGCCCACCGTCTCCTCCGGCCAACGACTTGGTCTTATCTGGACATTGTGCAAATAAGTCTACATCCACCGATGACGCGCGGCCTGGGCGGGACGAGCCGTGAGCGGGGGCCGGGACGGTTCACCCCGCCGCGAGGGCGACGGCGGGGGAGCGGCGGCGGCTCTGGTAGGCGCCGATCTCGCGCAGCAGGGCCGCGGCGGCGGCGCTCGTCGGGTCGCCGGTGACGCTGACGATCTCCCAGGACGGCACGTCGCCGGAGAGCCCTATGAAGCGCACCCGGTCGGTCTTGACCGAGAACGACTGCGGCACGAGCGCCACGCCCAGCCCGAAGGTCACCAGATCGAGCAACGAGTGGACGTCGGTGACCTCGAGAGACACGCGCCGCTCGACGCCCGCGGCGGCGAGCACGCCGTCGGCCAGATCTCTGCTGACCCAGTCGGCGGGGAAGTCGACGAACCGCTCCGCGCCCAGCTCGGCGAGCTCGACCTCGGTCCGCGAGGCCAGCGCATGACCGGGCGGGCAGGCCAGGACGAGCGGCTCGTCGGAGAACGGCGCGGCCACCACGTCGTCCGGGCACCTAGCCGGACGGGCGACGAACGCCAGGTCCAGCCTGCCCACCCGGACCTGTTCGACGAGCTCGCCCGACCCGCCGTGCCGCAGACTGATCTCCAGGCCGGGGTGTGCGTCGGCGAACCGGGCCAGCACGGCCGGCAGGTGCACGGCGTGCAGGCACTGCAGCGAGCCGATGGCCAGGCTGCCCCTGAGCAGGCCCTGGACCGCCGCGACGGCGTCCTTGGCGGCGTCGGTGGCCGACAGCGCCCGCCGCGCCTCCACCAGCAGCGCCCGTCCCGCCGGCGTCAGCTCGACCTGCCGGGTGCTGCGCAGGAACAGCGGAGCGCCCAGCTCGCGCTCCAGCGCCCTGATCGAGGCCGACAGCCCCGACTGCGCCACGCGCAGCCGCTTGGCGGCCCGGGTGAAATGGCAGTCCTCGGCGACGGCGACGAAGTACTCGAGCTGCCGGAGTTCCAAGATTCATCACCATCGCTGCTGAATCGGATCAGTTTCTTCTGTTGGACAGCTTAATCGCGGGCAGAGGAGACTGCCGAAGTAATGACATCTCCGAGGAGGAACCTCATGCAGACTCGCCGCATCGGCGACGTCCAGGTCGGCGCGATCGGTCTGGGCGGCATGCCCATGTCCATCGAGGGACGCCCCGACGAGCAGCGTTCCATCGCGACCATCCACGCCGCGCTCGACGCGGGCGTCACCTTGATCGACACCGCGGACGCCTACCACCTCCTGGCGACCGACGTGGGGCACAACGAGTCGTTGATCGCCCGCGCTCTCGCGAGCTACGGCGGCGACACCTCCGACGTGCTGGTGGCCACTAAGGGCGGTCACCTGCGTCCCGGCGACGGCTCCTGGACGCTGAACGGCTCGCCCGACTACCTCAAGACCGCCTGCGACGCGTCGCTCAAGAGGCTCGGCGTGGAGGCCATCGGCCTCTACCAGTTCCACCGTCCGGACCCGCGCGTGCCGTACGCCGACTCGGTCGGCGCCGTCCGCGACCTGCTCGACGCCGGCAAGATCCGGATGGCCGGCATCTCCAACGCCGACCCCGAGCAGATCCGCCAGGCCGCCGAGATCCTCGGCGGGCGGCTGGTGAGCGTGCAGAACCAGTTCTCGCCCGCCTTCCGCTCCAGCGAGCCCGAACTCGACCTGTGCGCCGAGATGGACATCGCCTTCCTGCCGTGGAGCCCGCTCGGCGGCATCGCCCAGGCCGGCGACCTCGGCTCGCGGTTCGCCGTGTTCGCGGAGGTGGCGCGCGAGCACGAGGTCAGCCCGCAGCAGGTCTGCCTGGCCTGGATGCTCGCCAAGGCCCCCGTCGTGATCCCGATCCCCGGCTCCTCGCGGCCGGAGACGATCCGCGACTCGGTCGGCGCGGCCGATCTGAAGCTGTCGCCCGAGGAGCTTTCCCGCCTCGACGCGGCCTGACCACGCCGGCACCCCGGGCACGCGCGCAGGTACCGGCGCGTGCCCGGGGCGCCCTCGGAGCGTCCCCGGGGCGTCACCGGTAGGTGAGGCGGGCGACCTCCGAGGCCGGTCGGCGGGGTGTCGTGCCGGCGGACGTCACGTGCGCCGTGATCAGGTGATCCGCGGTCGGTGAGCGGTGGTGTCATGGCGGATCGCCGGGGGCGCCGGGGGTCAGTTGGTGCGGGTGTTGGGCAGGTGGGCGCCGAGGTAGCCGACGTACACCTTGCCCGTGGCGCCGCCCGAGTCGTCGTGGAAGTGCATGCGCGGCGCCGGATACCCGACGCCCCGCAGCTTGATGTGCGCCTCCATGAGGATCTCCCCGCGCGGGTCGACCTCGGTCGGCACGGGGAACGTGCGCGGGTCGCGGAACTTGTCGCGGCTGGTGACGCTCTTGGACTCGCGCATGACCAGCATCCCGGCCGGGACCGTGTAGCGTCCCGGCTCGCCGACGGCGCACCAGTCGTAGAACCCGCCCGCGAACTCCCCGCTGGAGCGCGCGCGGGCGAAGTCGTTCAGAGCGTGCAGCGCGTCCCACGCCTTGCCGGCCCAGCTGCGGCGCAGCCCCGGATAGACGACGTCCAGGCGCGCGGCGGGGGAGTCGGTGTCGCCGATCACCACGTGGGTGAGCCTGGACCTGGCCTCGATCAGCGCCTCGGCCAGGCTGTCCGGCCGGAACACCTCCTCGGGGACGGCGACGCCGTACATGGGGTGGCCCAGCTCGGCCAGCGCGCCCTCCAGCCATCGGACCCGCTCGGCCAGCGTGCGCGCCGCGTCCACGGCGTCGGCGTACTCCTCCTGCAGCAGCGCGTAGGCCACCCGCGGGTCCTCCGCGTCCTCCGGGTCGTCCGGCGGCGCCGGTTCGTCGACGACCAGGTCGCGCAGGCCGTCCACGCGCACGCTGAGCGTGCGCAGCTCGCGCAGGAGCTGCTGCCCGGTGTCCAGGCCGGCCGCCAGCCCGAGCGCGGTCTCCAGCTCCTCGCGGACCTCCTTGACCACCAGCTCGGCCACCTCGTGCGCGAGCCCTGGCGGGGCCTCCCCGCCCGCGTGCCGGTCCGCCGCCGGTGCCTCGCCCTCGCGCGGACCCGTCGGCGTCCCCTCTGGCACCTCCAGGATCTCCGTGACCTCAGTGACCTCCGCGACCGTCGCCGCCCCGGGGCGCGTCGCCGATTCGGATCCGCCCGCCGGTCGCGCCGGCGCCGTGGAAGCCGGGCCGGGGAGCGTCCCGGCGGACGGGGCCCGGCCGGACGCGCTGAGGGGCGCGGCCGCCGGCCGGGCGGCCGGGATGACGGCGTCCCCCGGGACGGGCGTGGCGCCGGGCCCGGACGCGGGCGCGACGGCGCCCCCGGCGCCTCTGGTGCCCCCGGTGACGGGGGTGACGGGGGTGACGGGCGGCCTGGGCGCCGGTACGGCGGCGTCCCCGCCGGCCCTGCCGTCCCCGCCGGCCCTGCCGTTCCCGATGGGGCCGGCCGCCGGTGTGACGGCCGCGCCCGCCGGCCCGGGGCGTACGGTGAGCGCCGTCATCTTGCGCCGCAGTTCCTCGCGCGCCGCGTCGGACGGCCCGGGACGCGGACCCATCGCGCCGGCCAGCTCCGCGGACGGCGAGCGCCCCGCCAGCACCCGGTGGACGACCGGCAGGGCGCGTTGCACCTCGTCGGGCAGGTCCGCGCCGGCGGACCGCCCGATCATCCCGTCGGCGATCTTGGCGAGTGCTCCTTCACCCTCTTCGCGTAGTTTCGCCGGGCGCATCGGCGGATGGCGGTAGGCGTGCCGCTCGGCCGCCGGGTCGAAAGGTGCGGCATAGGTGCGGATCGCGCCGCCGTACACGCCGAGCTCCTTCCCGACGGCCTGGTTGAACAGGTCCTCGGTGTGCTTGTCGGCCAGCCGCACCACCACACCTGCCCCGGCGACCGCGGCCGCCAGCCACTCGGCGCGCGCGGCGCTCTCGGCGTCCGGGGTCACGACGGCGAAGGGAACGCGCCGCCGCGGCTCGGTCAGCACCCGGACGAAGTGCGACACTTCCTGCTCCGCCAGGACGACCGACGCGTCCGGCAGGTGGACCGCGCCGTCGGTGATCCGCTGGGTGCGCAAGTAGGCCGGAAGGAACCCGGGCGCCTGCGACGTTCCGCCGTGCGCGCCGCCGAGCCGTTCCACCGTCACCACGACCCAGCCCGCGACCCGGTCGGTCCCGTCGAGGAACACCGCCTTGGTGCGCAGCACGCCGCCGTCGCGCGGCTCATCCAGGACGTACCGCCCGCACCGGTCGCGGTGCTCCATGATCAGCCGGCGCCCGGCCGACTCGTACTCGGCGCTCTGCCGTCCGGCGTCGGCGGCCGGGAGGCCCTTCTCCTCTCCCCACTGGGAGAACGCGCGATGCAGCCGCGCCCGTATGGGCTTGGAGCCGTCTCGCAATACAGCCTGGTACA